>NZ_JALQDH010000031.1:0-1668 GCF_023631365.1 Caballeronia sp. INML2
CGCGCATCCAGCGCGACGTCGCCGTGCATTTCGCCATCCACGTCCAGATCGGGCGCGCGCTCCTTGAGGATCGCGAGCACGTCGCGCATCTTCTGCGCGGTCGGGGCATTGCTCGTGCCGAAGTTCGAATGCGACAACAGCGCGATCTTCGGCACGATGCCGAAGCGCTTCACTTCTTCCGCCGCCAGCATCGTGATTTCAGCGAGCTGCTCGGGCGTCGGATCGACGTTCACGTGTGTATCGACCAGGAAAATCTGCCGGCCCGGCAACACCAGCGCGTTCATCGCCGCGTAGACCTTCGCGCCTTCCTTCTTACCGATGACCTGATCGATGAAGTGCAAATGGCGATGCGTGGTGCTCACCGTGCCGCAGATCATGCCGTCGGCTTCGCCCTTCTGCACGAGCATCGCGCCGATGAGCGTCGTGCGGCGGCGCATTTCGAGCTTCGCCATCTGCTGGCATGCCCTTGCGCGCCATCATCTTGTAATAGCTCTGCCAGAAGTCGCGGTAGCGTTCGTCGTGATCGGTATCGACGACCGTGAAGTCGGTGCCCGCCGTGAGACGCAGACCGAACTTCTGGACGCGTTGCTCGATGACCGCCGGCCGGCCGATGAGAATCGGCTTGGCGATCTTTTCATCGACCGCGATCTGCACCGCGCGCAGCACGCGCTCTTCCTCGCCTTCCGCGAACACGATGCGCTTTTTCTCCGGCTCGACGCTGCGCGCGAGCTGGAACACGGGCTTCATCGTCGTGCCGCTGTGATAGACGAACTGCTGCAGATGCTGCTCGTAGGCGTCCATGTCCTCGATCGGACGCGTCGCCACGCCGCAATCCATCGCGGCCTTCGCCACGGCCGGCGCGATCTTTACGATGAGACGCGGATCGAAGGGCTTCGGAATCAGATATTCGGGGCCGAACGACAGATCCTGAATGCCATAAGCCGTCGCGACGATATCGCTCTGCTCCTGACGCGCCAGTTCCGCAATCGCGTTCACAGCCGCGATCTCCATTTCCTTCGTGATCACGGTCGCGCCAACGTCGAGCGCCCCGCGGAAGATGAACGGGAAGCACAGAACGTTGTTGACCTGGTTCGGATAATCCGTGCGGCCCGTCGCCAGCACCGCGTCCGGGCGCACTTCGAGCGCGAGTTCCGGCAGGATTTCCGGCGTCGGGTTGGCGAGCGCGAGAATCAGCGGCTTCGCGGCCATCTGCCTGACCATGTCCTGCTTGAGCACGCCGCCGGCCGAGAGACCGAGGAACACGTCCGCGCCTTCCATCACTTCGGCGAGCGTGCGCGCGCTGGTTTCGCGGGCGAACAGTTCCTTGTCCGGATCCATCAGTTCGGTGCGGCCCTTGTAGACCACGCCGGCCAGATCCGTCACGAAGATGTTCTCGCGCTTCATGCCCAGATCGACGAGCAGGTTCAGGCAGGCCAGCGCCGCCGCGCCAGCGCCCGAGGCCACGAGCTTCACTTCGCCGATGTCCTTGCCGACCACCTTCAGACCATTGGTGATCGCCGCCGCGACGACGATCGCGGTGCCGTGCTGGTCGTCGTGAAAGACTGGAATCTTCATGCGCTTGCGGCATTCCCGCTCGACGATGAAGCAGTCCGGCGCCTTGATGTCTTCCAGATTGATGCCGCCGAAGGTCGGTTCGAGCGCGGCGAT
>NZ_JALQDH010000032.1:0-93653 GCF_023631365.1 Caballeronia sp. INML2
CGCTCGACGATGAAGCAGTCCGGCGCCTTGATGTCTTCCAGATTGATGCCGCCGAAGGTCGGTTCGAGCGCGGCGATCACATCGACGAGCTTGTGCGGATCGCTCTCGTTCAGCTCGATATCGAACACGTCGATACCGGCGAACTTCTTGAAGAGCACGGCTTTACCTTCCATGACCGGCTTCGACGCGAGCGGCCCGATGTTGCCGAGACCGAGCACGGCCGTGCCGTTCGATACGACGCCCACGAGGTTGCTGCGCGCGGTGAAACGCGCGGCGTTCAGCGGGTCTTCTACGATCGCTTCACACGCGAACGCGACGCCCGGCGAATAGGCCAGCGCGAGATCGCGCTGGTTGATCATCTGTTTGGTCGGCGCGATCGCGATCTTTCCGGGGACCGGAAATTCGTGATAGTCGAGTGCAGCTTCGCGCAACTTGGTATTGGCGTCGGTCGTCATAAGGCGGGCTAGCAGTGCGGGAATTAGAATAGAAGTTCGAACGCATTGTAGCGCCAATCAGGGGCGGTTTCGGACCGCGCTCCATGCATTTCGGCTACAAGTGCCATGACCGGAAAAGGTCTGATCGCCTCGCGGAGCAAGGCTCGCGGCACACCGTTCGATTTTTTCGAGATGCGGGACGGACACATTCGCGCGCCATCGCGGGTCCCGCGCTTTCCTCTTGCAGCGCACAAAAAGACACTTCTCGCCGACGATGCTCTCCGAGTTTTCTCTGATCGACCGATTCTTCGCACGCCGCGCGACGGCGCCCTCGCCACGTCACGAAGACGAGGCTGCGACGCCGCTCGGCATCGGGGACGACTGCGCGCTCATCGCGCCGCCCGCCGGCCATCAGCTCGCCATATCGACGGACATGCTGGTCGAAGGCCGCCACTTCTTTCCCGATGTCGATCCGCACGCGCTCGGCCACAAGGCGCTTGCCGTGAACCTGTCGGACCTCGCCGCGATGGGCGCGAAGCCGCATGCATTTACGCTCGCGCTCGCGTTGCCGCGCGCCGATGAAGCGTGGCTCGAAGCGTTCAGCGACGGCCTCTTCGCGCTCGCGCAGCGTCACGACTGCGCGCTGATCGGCGGCGATACGACGAGCGGTCCGCTCAACCTCTGCATCACCGTGTTCGGCGACGTGCCGCATGGCGCGGCATTGCGCCGTGACGCCGCGCGGACCGGCGACGACATCTGGGTGTCGGGAACATTGGGCGATGCGCGCGCAGGACTCGGCGCGATTCGCGGCGAATGGCGCGCGCCCGATGACGCCATCGCCGCAGGCTGGCAGCGCGCGCTTACGCGGCCCGAGCCGCGCGTCGCGCTAGGCCTCGCCTTGCGCGGCGTGGCGCACGCAGCGCTCGATATTTCCGATGGCCTCGCTGGCGATCTCATGCATATTCTGAAGCGCTCGGGCATGCGCGCCGTCATCGATGCCGATGCCGTGCCGTGCTCGGAAGCAGTGCGCGCGCTGCCCGACGTCGCGCGCCGCGCATGCACGCTCGCGGGTGGCGACGACTACGAACTGTGCTTCACCGCGCCCGTCGATGCGCGCGACACGCTCGCGAATATCGCGACGACCGTAAAAGTGCCGCTGACTCGGATCGGTACAATCGAATCATCCGGTGCGCCGGGAATTGCCTGGCGCGATGCCTCGGGCGCCCCGCTCTCTCTGACGTTGCAAGGCTTCGATCATTTTCATGCAGACTGACCCGACTCTCGCGGGCGAACCGAACGATTCGCGCAATCCGCCGCGCGCCGCGCCGCGCAAGGCGAGCGCGCGCTTCATGCTCACCCATCCGCTTCATATTCTTTCGCTAGGCTTCGGCAGCGGGCTTTCTCCCATCGCGCCGGGCACGGTCGGCACGCTGTTCGCGTGGGCGTCGTTCGTCGCGTTCAATCGGCATCTGACGGTCGCCGAATGGGGCGCGCTGATCGTCGCCGCCTTCGTCGCCGGATGCTGGTTCACCGGCTTCACCGCGAAGAAGATGGGCATCGCGGACCCGTCGCCGGTCGTGTGGGATGAGATCGTCGCGTTCTGGCTCGTGCTGCTGCTCGTCACCCCCGCGACTTTTACCGGCCAGTTGTGGGCGTTCATCGTGTTCCGTTTCTTCGACATGGTGAAGCCGCCGCCCATCCGCTATTTCGACCGCCATTTGAAAGGCGGCTTCGGCATCATGTTCGATGACCTCGTCGCGGCATTCTTCACGCTGCTCGTGATCGCGCTCTGGCGCATGACCGTCTGATTTCCAACTCTTCGAGAACATCACCATGCCAACCGACACCGTCGTTCACCAACTTGCGATTCGCGTCGGCAACAAGCTGCGCGACGAACGGCTGATGCTCGCGATCGCCGAGTCATGCACGGGCGGCATGGTCGCGAGCGCCATCACCGATATTTCCGGCAGCAGCGCGTGGTTCGAGCGCGGGTTCGTCACATATTCGAATCTCGCGAAGATCGAGATGATCGGCGTTCCGGCTACATTGATCGAGCAGCATGGCGCGGTGAGCGAGCCCGTCGCGAAAGCAATGGCCGAAGGCGCGCTGCGCAACAGTCGCGCGCAGGTGTCGATCGCGATCACCGGTGTCGCCGGGCCCGCGGGAGGAAGCGAAGCGAAGCCGGTGGGCACGGTGTCGTTCGCGTGGAGCAACCGGCTTCATACCGGGGTCGAGACGCAACTGTTCAAGGGCGACCGCGAGCAGGTGCGCACGCAGGCCGCCGCGCACGCGCTGCGCAAACTGCTGGAGTTTCTGGAGCAGCGCGAGCGGTGAGAGGTGAGACCATCGCATGCGAAAACAGACCGGCCAGTCGGCGGACTCGCCGATATACACCAAAGAACAGGTCGCCCGCTGGGTAGGCCCCGTAACAATCGACAAGGCGCGCGGCTACGTCCGTGCCGTCAGCGGTATCGTCTGGACGGACAACACCCTGCGCGCGCGGGTGGCGGGTACGCAACCGGCGCCGTACACGGTCGAGATCTCGTTCAGGAACAAGCGGCCGTTCGGCTATTGCTCGTGTCCGGTCGGCTTTGAATGCAAGCACGTCGCCGCGACGCTGCTCGCCTATCTGGAAAGAAAGGAAGGCGCTGCCCGAACCGGCGTGAGCGTGGAGGTCGAGCAATGGCTGTCTGACTTTCGCGCAAAGGTCGAGGCGACGCGGCACGCGCGCGCGAAAGCGGCCAGGCCCGCGACCGGCGCGGTGTTCCGGATTCTGTACGTGCTCGCGCCGTCCGCGCTAGGCCAATCCGCTTTCGAACTGGTGACGTACAAGGCGCGACTCGGCGCCGATGGCACGATTCGCGCGACCGAAAGCTGGTACCCAAACTACACGGCCTGGAGCAGTCCGCCGAAATTCGTGACCCCGGAAGACGAGGCCATCATTCGCGCGCTCCGGTCCGAGCGCGGCTATTCAGGCAACAGCTACGCGTTGAGCGGCAAGCGGGGCGCGGCGATCTGGAGCATGATGCTCGCGACCGACCGTCTCTATTTCGAACCGCATGGCCGCGATCTGCGGCTCGAAAAGCCATTGAGCGAGGGCGCGCGTCGCCGCGGCAACATCGAATGGATTCCGCACCATGACGACATGATTTTCGCGTCGCTCGAAACCGATCCGGAAGGCGGCATCGTGCTTCCGACCGAACCGCCCTGGTATTTCGACGCCTTCACGAACGAAACCGGAACCGTCGATACATCGATTCCCGATGAGTTCCTCGCCGACTATCTGGAGATGCCGGTGCTCACACTCGAGGATGCGGCCGTCGTGCGCGCGGCGCTCGCCGAATTTGCGCCCGCGCTCCCGGCGCCGCCCATGCGAGGCGACACGGACATGCGGACAATCGACGCCCCGCCCGTCCCCGTGCTCACGCTCGACACGCTTCTGCTCGATGCGCCTCGCAAGCTGAACATGCCCGCGACAGAACTCGACATCGCCCTGCTCGAATTCGACTACGACGGCTTCGTGATCGCGGCGAACAACCCCGAGACACTCATAAGGCTCGCGAACGGCGAACTCGCTCGCATCGCGCGCCGGGACGACCTCGAGAACGCGGGCATCCAGCGCCTGGGCAAAGCGGGACTCAAGCCAATCTCCGATGCGCAGGGCAGTCGCGACGAATCGCCGTATGCCGGCGGCTTCATCATGCCCGCGCGCGAAGCATGGCCCGCGTTCGTCGCCGACGAGTTGCCCGCGCTGCGCAATGCCGGCTGGCGCGTCGTCATCGTGCCCAATTCGCGTTTCGACGTCGTCGAGATCGACGAAATAGAGGCGGCCGCGCGCGCCGCTGAGCACGGCTGGTTCGATCTCGAACTGGGCATCATGGTCGAGGCTGAGCGCGTGCGCCTCGAACCGCTCCTCGCGGAGCTGTTCGCCCGCGACCGCCGCTGGCTCAACGGCGCGATCGATCTGATCGACGACGCGCACGCGGTCGAATTCCGCACGCAGGCGGGCAGGCGCTTCAAAGTGTGCGCCGCCCGCATCAAGCCGCTCGTGCGCGCGCTGATCGATCTGTTCGACCGCGCCGACCTTCGCGCGGATTCGCCGTTGCGGCTTTCGGCGCTCGAAGCCGGCCGCCTCACCGGAGCCGATGAAACGCTGCGTTGGCAATTTGGCGGCGACGCGTCGATGGTCGAACTCGCGCAACGGCTGCGCAAAGCCGCGGGGCCGCGCCGGATCGACGCGCCGAGCGGCCTGAAAGCGACGCTGCGCGATTATCAGCGCGAGGGTGTCGACTGGATGCAGTTCCTCCGCGAGCAGGAGCTCGCGGGCGTGCTCGCCGACGACATGGGCCTCGGCAAGACCGTGCAGACGCTCGCGCACATCCTCGTCGAAAAGGAAGCCGGCCGCCTCACGCAGCCGGCGCTGATCGTCGTCCCGACCACGCTCGTCAACAACTGGCAGGAAGAAGCGCGGCGCTTTGCGCCCGGCCTCAAAGTGCTGGATCTTCACGGGCCGCTGCGTCACGAACGCTTCGCGCGGATCGCGGAGCACGAGCTCATCATCACGACTTATCCGCTCGTCTGGCGCGACCACGAAGCTCTGTCAGCGCACGACTATCATCTGTTGATACTCGACGAGGCGCAGTACGTGAAGAACGCATCGAGCAAGGCGGCGGGCGTCATCCGCACGTTGCGCGCGCGGCACCGCCTGTGCCTCACCGGCACGCCGCTCGAAAACCATCTGGGCGAACTGTGGTCGCAATTCGATTTCCTGCTGCCCGGCTTTCTCGGCACGCAAAAAGACTTCGCCGCTCGCTGGCGCAAGCCGATCGAGAAGCACAACGACCAGACGCGCCGCAGCCTTCTCGCGCGACGGATCCGCCCCTTCATGCTTCGCCGCCGCAAGGATGATGTCGCGACCGAACTGCCGCTGAAGACGACGATCGTGCGCAGCGTCGAACTGGAGGGCGCGCAGCGCGATCTCTACGAGACCGTGCGCACCGCGATGCAGAAGAAAGTGCGGGACGCCATCGAGAAGCAAGGTTTCGCACGCAGCCATATCCTGATGCTCGACGCGCTGCTGAAGCTGCGACAAGTGTGCTGCGATCCGTCGCTGGTCAAGCTGCCGGGCGCGAGGAAGACCCCGGAATCGGCCAAGCTCGCGCTGTTGCTCGAGATGCTGCCGAATCTCATCGAAGAAGGCCGGCGCGTGCTCGTGTTCTCGCAGTTCACGGGCATGCTTGCGGTCATTGCCGGCGCGCTCGATGAAGCCGGTCTGACGTACGTCACGCTGACCGGCGAGACTGCGGATCGCACGACGCCCGTGCGGCGCTTTCAGGCGGGCGAGGTGCCCGTTTTCCTGATCAGCCTGAAGGCAGGCGGCGTCGGCCTGAACCTCACCGCCGCCGATACCGTCATCCACTACGACCCGTGGTGGAATCCCGCCGCCGAGAATCAGGCGACGGATCGCGCGCATCGCATCGGGCAGGACAAGCCGGTGTTCGTGTACAAGCTCGTCGCGACCGGCAGCATCGAAGAAAAGATAGTGTCGATGCAGGAGCACAAGGCAGCACTCGCAGCGGGCATTCTGTCCGATGACGCGCGCGCCGTGGAGAAGTTCTCCGTCGAGGATATCGACGCGCTGCTCGCGCCGATTCCCGATGCCTGACGCGCGTTTAGCGGTATGCGTTGATCGTATCCCGCGTCTTCTTTGCCGCGTCGGCCGCGGCTTGCGCGTAATCATCGCCCTTGCCCGCGTAGATGATCGCGCGCGACGAGTTGATCAGCATGCCCGTGCCGTTCGCGGTGCGGCCCGCGCGCACGGTCGCTTCGACATCGCCGCCTTGCGCGCCGATTCCCGGAATCAGCAACGGCATATCGCCGACGATCCCGCGCACCGTTTCGATTTCCTTCGGAAACGTCGCGCCGACGACCAGCCCGAGCTGGCCGCTCGCGTTCCACTTTTCCGCTGCGAGCGTCGCGACGACCTGATACAGCGGCTTGCCGTCGGTCGTCAGGAATTGCAGATCCGAACCGCCCGCATTCGACGTGCGGCACAGCACGATCACGCCCCGGCCTTCATGCGCGAGATACGGCTCGATCGAGTCGAAGCCCATGTACGGATTCACCGTCACGGCATCCGCGTTATAGCGCTCGAACGCTTCCTTCGCGTACTGCTCGGCCGTACTGCCGATATCGCCGCGCTTCGCATCCAGAATCACCGGAATGCCGGCGTGTTTCTCGTGGATATGCGCGATCAGCGCTTCGAGTTGATCTTCCGCGCGATGCGCCGCGAAATACGCGATCTGCGGCTTGAACGACGACGCATACGGCGCGGTCGCATCGACGATGGTTTTGCAGAACTCGAAGATCGCATCGGCGCGGCCGTTCAGGGCGCCGGGGAATTTGGCGGGTTCCGGGTCGAGGCCGACGCACAGAAGCGATTGCGTCCGCGACCACGCGGCGTTGAGAGCTTGGATGAATGACATGGCGGGATTTCGTTGAACGTCGATGCCACGCATTTTAACGTGCGAGGCATCGCGTCCATTGGCTGGCATCAGCGCGCAGCGTCCCGCGCCCGCGCCTTCGCTCCGGCTCGCGTGCGCGGCCTTCCCCGCCGCGCCGCCTCCCCGGTGCGCTCGACGGTAAAGCGAAACTCACGCGAAAGCCGCTCGCCCGGTTCGAGCACGGTCATCCCGTGGGCTTCCCCGCCGCCGGGCAGATTCACCGCGTTGATCGGATGATCGACGGGCTCGAAGCAGAAAAAGCTCTCGCCGGGCGGCGCATACAGCACGTAGTAATCGGTGTCGGCGGCGATCGTGAGCGACAGGCGGCGCTTCGGCCATAGCACCCTCGTGCGACCGCTCCAGCCGGTGAACGCGTTGTTCACCATCTCCGACGGCATCGGATACGCGACGCCGAATTGCCACGCGGGCGGCGTCGGCACGTGCCGCACCGGCAGCCAGTCGTCGCCGCAAAGCCACACGCCGCCCGCCGCCGCGGACAACTCCGTGTCCGCCTCGCGCATCAGGAACGGATGCAGCCCGAGGCCGAACGGCAGCGCTTCATCGCCGGTATTTTCCACATCGAGCGACACGGCGAGCGTGGCGTCGTCGAGCGCGTAAGTCTGCGCGGCGCGAAAGGCATAAGGCTTGCCGTCGCTGCGATCCAACGTCAGACGCACGCGCGTGGACGCTTCCTCAGCGACTTCCCACGCGCCGAGCCAGCCATCGCCATGCAGCGGCAGCGGTTCGCCGGCGCGGTTGCACGGCACGTCGATCGAGCGTCCTGAAAACTGAAAGTGCCCGTTGCCGATACGGTTCGAATACGGCAGAAGCGGATAGCACGCGAGCTGATTCGGATCCGTGTCCGGCCCGGGATCGACGCACGGCCGGAAGATCGGCACCAAGGTGCCCTGGTGCCGCCAGTCGAAGCGCGTGATCCCGCCGCCGAGCGACGGCGCGAGTTCAAGCCGCAGATGCGCGTTGGCGAGTGTGATACAGCCATCGGCATCGCGGCCGCCCATCGCGACCATCGCGGTGCCCGGGCCGGGCCGGACCGGTGGTTCGGTTGCAGCGGCGAGCCTCGAACGCCGGGCGTTCGCCTGTGCCTTGGACGTCGATGCAGAATTCGGTCTTTGCTCTGTGCGCGCACCAGCCATGACTCGTGCTCCATCGAGAGGCGAAAAACCCGGCGTCGCCGGGGTGTGTCGGGCGGTGCGTCGATCGCGCGCCGCCTCGCTATTTTCGGTTACGCCTTGCCCGCGAATACCGCTTCGGCCATGCCGCGCGCGCCGGGCGTCGCGACGAACACGCCGCCTGCGTGCGCATCGCTTTTCAGCGCCTCTTCAGAGAGGCCGATGCGCGCGCTCGTGACATACAGCGTGCCGAAGTCCGCGCCGCCGAACGCGGCGCAACTCGGCTGCGCGGTCGGCACGTCGATGCGCGCCGTCTCGCGGCCGTCGCGTCCATAGCGAACGACGCGCCCGCCGCCCCACTGCGCATTCCACAAGGCGCCTTCGGCATCGACGATCGAGCCGTCGGGCACGCCGGTCGCATCCGTCAGCGCGACGAACACGCGGTCGTTGGCGAACGTCGGATAGTCGCAGACGCGGATCTCGCGCGTCGGCGAGTCACAGTAGTACATCGTCGCGCCGTCGGGGGAAAAGCCGATGCTGTTCGAAATCGCGCAATTGCCGAGCGGGAGGCGCTCCAGAGATAGATCCGGGTTCAGCCGATAAAAGCCGCCGATCGCCTGCGCATCTTCCACGTCGTGCTTCGTGCCGAACACGAAGCGCCCTTCGCGGTCGCAGCGGCCATCGTTGAGACGCGTCGGCAGATCGGCTTCGACGTCCATGATCGTGTCGATGTGACCCGTCGCGATCTCATAGAAGGCGAGCCGCGACGCGAGGCCCAGCAGCAGGAAACGCGCATCGGCGCAGGGCGTGAAGCAGGCGAGCCGCTCGGGCATCGCGAACGATTGGCTCGCGCCGTCGCGCGGATCGTGGCGCCACAGCGTCTTGCCTTCGATATCGGTCCACCAGAAGCAGCCGCTTTTGGCGCACCACGTGGCGCCCTCGCCGAGCGAGCATTGGCTGTCGACCAGAAGCTGCGCGCGCATCGAGTTCATCAGGCCCATCCTCCGTCGACGATGATGTCTTGCGCCGTAATCATGCTGCTGTCGTCCGAAGCGAGAAAGAGCGCCGCGCGCGCGAGATGCGCGGGCAGCAATTCCCCGCCGATGCACTGGCCCTGCTTGATCGCTTCCTTGCCGGCCTCATCGAGCCACAGGCGCTTTTGCTTCTCGGTCATCACCCAGCCCGGCACGAGCGTATTCACCCGAATGCCGAACTTGCCGAGATCGCGCGCGAGGCCGCGCGTCATGCCCTGCACCGCCGACTTCGACGTCGTGTAGACCGGGAAGTTGCCTTGCTTGAGCATCCAGCTGATCGAGCCGAGATTGATGATCGAGCCGCCGCCCAGGCGCTTCATGTCGTCGATCACGGCCTGAGCCGCGAAGAACTGATGGCGGATGTTGACCGCGATGCCCGCATCGTATGACTCCGGCGTGACGTCCTCGATTGCGTGGCGCTTGTCGTTGGCGGCATTGTTGACGAGCACGCTGATCGGGCCGAATGCGGCGCGGACGTCGTCGATGCCTTTTCGCAATGCGTCGATGTCGGTCAGGTCGACGCGCAGGAACATCGGGCGGGTCTGCGTTGCTGTCAGGGCTGCGCCCAGGCGGTCGGCGAGCGCTTCGCCCGCGTCGGTGTCGATGTCGAAGAAGGCGACCTTCGCGCCCTGATCGAAGAAGTGTTCGACGAAACCCTCGCCGATGCCGGTCGCTCCGCCGGTGATCAGGACCGTTTTGCCTTCCAGGCTTGGGTATCTTGCTAGTGACTTGTTGATCGGTGCCATGTTGGTTGTCCCTTTGCTTTTTTTGCGCCTGCTTCGGTGGAATCCTGTTTTCGTGTCGGTCTGTTTGCACGGCCCTTGTGCGGGGCAGTGCTGATAAACCAACGCGAATACGGGATCCGCGAAAGCCCAACGTTATCCAACATCAATCCCGCGAGCCGCGATTCTTCAACTGATCGAGCAACACGGCAGCAAGCAAAATCGCCCCTCGCACGAGGTACTGATAAAACGCATCGATATTCAGGAGATTCATGACGTTTTCAACAGTGCCCATGATGAGCACCCCGATTACGACGCCAGAAATCGTCGCCCGCCCGCCGAGCAGTGAAACTCCTCCCAGCACGCAAGCCGAAATCACGTTCAGCTCGAACCCCTGTGCCGCATTCGGCTGCCCCGACGTGATGCGCGAAGCGAGAATGACGCCCGCCAGCGCCGTCACCGCGCCCTGAATCAAAAAGATCCACACGCGCGTGCGCTCGACATTGATACCCGCAAGCCGCGACGCTTCCGGATTGCCGCCAATCGCCAATGTATTACGTCCATACACAGTCTGATTGAGCAATACGCCAAAAACGATGAAACACGCAAGCGTCACCCAGATAGGCAGGGAAATCCCGATCATCGACAAGCTGCCGAGCGCGATAAACGTGTCCGACGATACGCCGACCGCCTGCCCATGCGACACGATGAACCCGAGCCCGCGCACGATTTCCATCGTTGCGAGCGTGGTGATCAGCGCATTGATGCGCAGATAGGCGATCACCGCGCCGTTCACGAAGCCGATCACCGCGCCCGCCGCCACCGCCGCGACGATCGCGATCGCGGTGTTGTCGGTCGCGTTGAGCACCATCGCGCAAAGCACGCCGGCAAACGCGATCGTCGAACCGACCGACAAGTCGAAGTCGCGCGACGCGAGACAGAACATCATCGTGCACGCGACCATGCCGATCTGCGAGATCGACAACGCCAGACCGAGCATGTTCTCGATCGAGAAGAAGTGATCGACGGTCAGCGACATCGTCAGGAACATGACGATGAAGATCACGATCAGGCTGTACTCGGTGATCTGCTGCCACCACTTCTGTTTGTCGTTCTTTTGCGGGATCAGCGCATTCGCGACGGTTTCCGTCGCCTGCCCCACGATGTTTTCTCTTGCTTCCATGATTCGCTCCTCTTGTCCTTACGCAGCCTGCGCGACGGTGTCCGACTGCGGCAGCGCGAGACCCAGCACCGCCTGTTCGCTTGCCTCACCGCGCGGCAATTCGCCCGCGATCCGCCCCTGCCGCATCACGACGATCCGGTCGGACACGCCGAGCACTTCCGGCAACTCCGACGAAATCATCACGATCGCGCAGCCGCGCTCGGCGAGCTGATAGATCACGTTATAGATTTCATGCTTCGCGCCGACGTCGATGCCGCGCGTCGGTTCGTCGAGAATCACGACCTTCAGATCCGGCTCCGCGAGCCAGCGCGAAAGAATCGCCTTCTGCTGATTGCCGCCCGACAGGAAGCGGATGCGCTGCTTGCGGCTCGGCGTCTTGATCTTCAGAAGCTGAATGAAGCGCTCGGCCGTCTGCGCTTCCTTCTTGCGATCGAGAAACAGCCCGCCACGCAGATAGTGACGGCGGCACGAGATGTTGATGTTCTCCGCGACCGTCGCCATCGCGACGATGCCTTCTTCCTTCCGATCTTCCGGACACAGCACGATGCCGTGGCGGATCGCCTCGCCGGTGCTTCGCACGCGGATTGCCTCGCCGTCGAGCGTGATCGTGCCGCCTTTCTTCTTGTCCGCGCCGTAGACGAGATGCATCAGTTCGCTGCGGCCCGCACCGACCAGGCCGAAGAAACCGACGATCTCACCGCGCTTCACCTCGAAGTTCGCGGGCGCGCTCAACGCGTCGCCCTGCACGTCCTTCACTGAGAAGCGCACCTCGCCCAGCGGCCGCGCGCGATAGTTATAGATATCGCTGATTTCGCGGCCGACCATTTCCTGCACGAGCGTCTCGCGCGGCACTTCCGCCAGCGACAGATGCGACGCGATCTTGCGGCCGTCGCGGAAAATCGTGCACGCATCGCACAGCTCGTAGATCTCGTCCATGCGATGCGAGATGTAAATCAACGCGCGATAGTCGGCCTTGAGATCGCGCACGAGCTTGAAGAGCACTTCCGTCTCGCGATGCGACAGCGAACTCGTCGGTTCGTCCAGCGCGATCACGCGCGCGTTGCGCAACAGCGCCTTGCAGATTTCGACCATCTGCCGCTGCGCGATCGAGAGCTTGCGCAGCTTCGCGTTCGGGTCGAGATCGACGCCCATCGCCGTGAGCCGCTCGCGCACGTGCGCTTTCGCCGCACGCTTGTCGACCCAGCCAAGCCGGTTCGGCAGCGCGCCGAGCAGCAGGTTCTCGGCCACGGTCAGGTCCGGCACGTACTGCAATTCCTGATGAATCACCGCGATGCCCGACGCGATCGAAGCCGCCGCGCTCGCGAAATGCACTTCCTTGTCGTCGATGAGCACGCGCCCCGAATCGGGCTGATACTCGCCGCCGAGAATCTTGAGCAAGGTCGACTTGCCCGCGCCGTTCTCGCCCATCAAGCCGTGAACTTCGCCGGCGTTGACGTCGAACGACACGCCATCGAGCGCGCGCACGCCTGGAAACACCTTGCCGATATTGTCAAAACGCAGCGTCGCTGACACATCGCCTCCTTATGCTTCGAGCGGGCCGCGCAAAAGCACGCGGCCCGCCCTCATCCAATGACTTAGTTCGATGCCAGGCCCATCTGCTGACGCACCGACGCCACGTTTTCACGCGTCGCCAGCATGCCGGTCGTGAGCGTGAGCGGCGGCGGCGCCTTGCCGTCCTTGATCCACGCGTACATCAGCTCGGACGTTTCTTCGCCGTGGCGCTTCGGGCTGATGATGACGGTGCCGTAGAAGCCCGTCGGATTCGGCTTCTTGAACTCGTTCAACGCCGAGTCCGAACCGCCGATGCCGATGCCGATCATGTTGTCCGCCTTGAAGCCGCGGCCTTCCGCGGCGCGCACGGCGCCGAGCACGGCTTCGTCGTTCAGGCCGTAGGCGACCCAGTGCTTGAACTGCGGGTTCTTCGTGAGCGCGATGTTCGCGGCATTGAACGCGTTCTCGGTGTCGGTCTTCGCTTGCGGCGCGGCGACGATGTTCGCCTTCGGGAAGCCGGCGGCGACGAGCGCGTCGGTTGCGCCGCTCGTGCGGTCATGCGCGGTCGGCAACTGCTCGTAGGTCACGTCGATCGCGCCGACGTCCTTCATGTCCCAGCCGCGCTTCTTGATTTCCGCGGCGATGCCGTCGCCCACCTGCTTGCCGATGTTGTAGGCCGAAATGCCCATGTGCGGCACGGATTCGATCGGCTTGCCCGAGCCGTCGACGAGGCGGTCATCGACCGTCATCATCTTGAGCTTGTCTGCCTTCGCCTTCGCGACGATGCCCGGCCCGAGCTTCACGTCCGGCGTGCAGATGATGAAGCCCTGCGCCTTCTGCGCCGCGAGGTTGTCGATCGCGCTCATCACCTTTTCACCCGACGGCGCGCCGATCTTCACGAGCGTGAAGCCCTTCTCCTTCGCGGCGATTTCCGCGAATTTCCACTCGTCCTGGAACCACGGTTCTTCCGGCTGCTTCACGAGGAAGCCGATCTTGACGTCGTCGGCGGCCTGGGCGACGGGCGCCGCGATCATGGACGCGCTCGTTGCCGTGGCGGCGGCGATCAGCGTGAGGAACAGTCTGCGTTTCATTTTTTGTCTCCCGACTTCTTCCGATGTCGAACAATGCCCGCGCACGGGCGCTAACGAAGGTGTGTGGCCGCGTTGTTTTCTGTCGTGATGCCGCACCGCGGCCAGTGCGTCATTCTTCGGTGGTTCGTTGTTCAGTCGTGGTACAGCGCGGAACGGCCGCCATCCACGGTGATGCAGCTCGCGTTGATGAACGGCGCCTCGTCCGATGCGAGAAACACCGCCGTCATCGCGACTTCGTGCGGCTGGCCGATGCGCTTCATCGGCTGAAGATCGAGCGTCGCCTGGCGCGCGGCCTTCGGATCGGCTTGCGAATCCCACCAATCCAGCGTCAATTGCGTTTCGATGTATCCCGGCGCGATCGCATTCACGCGCACGTTGTTCGGCGCGTATTCGATGCCGAGCGCGCGCGTCAGTCCGATCACGCCGTGCTTTGCCACCGGATACGGAAAGCAGCCGGGAATGATCTTGAAAGCGTGCGTCGACGCGATATTCACGATGCTGCCCCGCCCGCGCCCGACCATGCCCGGCAACACGGCCCGGCACCCGTTCCACACGCCGTCGAGATCGACGGCGAAGCAGCGGCGCCAGTCGTCGTCGGTCATCGTGAGCGGATCGCAAAACACGTTGATGCCGGCGTTGTTCACGAGCACGTCGAGCGGACCCAGGGAAGCCTCGATGTGCGCGACGGCCTCTTTCACCCGCGCGCTCTGCGTCACGTCCGTCTGCACCGCGAGCACGCGCGCGCCGCTCACTTCCGACGCAATGCGCTCGGCCGTCGCGCGCGCCGTGTCGATATCCAGTTCCGCCAGCGCCACCGACGCGCCCTCGCGCGCGAACGCCAGCGCGATCGCCGCACCGATGCCGCGTCCCGCGCCCGTGACCATCGTCACTTTGCCGGCGAGCCGGTTCATTTGATGTCGCCCCGCGCTTTCGCGAGTCCGTCGATGAATGCCTTTGCGTGCGATGCCGTCGCCTCCGTGCTCTGGCCCGGCTTGTACAGCGCAGAGCCTAGGCCGAAGCCGTTCGCGCCCGCGCTCAGGAACGGGCCCATGTTGTCGGGCGTTATGCCGCCGACCGGCACGAGCGGCACTTCCTGCGCGATCACCGCGCGCCATGCCTTCGCGACGGCCGGGCCGAGCTGCTCGGCGGGGAACATCTTCAGCACGTCGGCGCCGTTCTTCAGCGCGAGAAACGCCTCGTTCGGCGTCGCGACGCCCGGCGCGCACGCGAGACCTTGCGCCTTCGCGGCGCGAACGACATCGGCGTCGCTGTGCGGCATCACGACGAGTTCGCCGCCCGCGGCCTTCACGCTGTCGACATAACTCGGATGCAGCACCGTTCCCGCACCGACGATCGCATCGGCGCGCAGCGCCTGGCGGATCGCCGCGATGCTGTCGAACGGCTGGGGCGAATTGAGCGGCACTTCGACGATGCGAAAGCCGGCTTCGTACAGCGCGCGGGCGTGTTCGGCGGCATCGGCCGGCGTCACGCCGCGCAGGATCGCGATCAGCGGGCACGAGGCGAACGCCTTCGCGAGACCGGCGTGCATGCCATAGGGCGCGGGCAAATTGATGGATGGCTGCATCGTGTTGACTCCTTTTCAGGCCGTGCGCACAGGCGCGGCGACGAGGCCGGCAAGCACTGCAATTCGATAAAGACCGTGCTCGGTGGCCTGCGCGACGATTGGCGCGTCATGGCAACCGAAGCGCGAAAGCGCGACGCGATAGCGGTCGCAGAGCGCGTCGCTGCCGATCAGGCGCAACGTTTTTCCCGCGAGCGAGGAACCTTCGCGCGTGAGCACTTCGCTCAGGCCGCGCAGTTCGTGGCCGATCAACAGCCCCGACAGATAATCCGGCTGCTGCTCGCCCGTCAGCTGACCGGTGAGGCCAAGCGTGCGCGTGGTGAAGATCGTCGCGAGCATGCCTGCATCGCCGGCATCGCGCGCCGTATCGACGCCGCGCACGAACGCCTGTTCGTCGTGCGTCGCGCTCGGATGCATCGTGCGGCCGAGAATCGTGTGATCACGCAGCACGCTGAAGGTCTCGCCCGTCATGAACGTGTAGAAGCGCTCGATGCGCTCATCGCTCACGAACGCCCATTTCGCATGCGTGCCCGGCAGTCCGATCAGCGCGCCGCCCGATGTTCCGAGCGACGGCTCGCTCGCCAGCGCGCCGAAAATCTGCGTTTCCTCGCCGCGCATCACGTTGGGCAACACGCCGCGCTCCAGCACGCCGGGCACGACATGCACCACGACGCCGCGCGCCGTCTTCACCGTGACGATGCCCGCGACGAGCGCATCGGCCCCGGCGGGCGTTTCGACGTACGGCGCTTCCACCCAGCCCTGCGCGCTGCCGACCATGCCCGCCGCAATGACGGGCAACGGCGCATCGAGCGGCCCATGCGCATCGAGCCACGCGCCGCAGGTTTCCTCGAACGCCTGATCGAAGCCGCCCGCGGGCAGATTCATGATGCCGGCCGACGACGCGCGCGTGTCAAGCGCGGTGCCGTCGGCGCCTAGCAGATAGGCGCGCAGCGACGTCGTGCCCCAGTCGAGCGCGATGAGCGTGGGCGTGCGAACGGGTGCGTTCATCGCTTGATCCTGCGCGCTGCCTGCGGGGCACGCCAGCCGAGTTCCTCGGAAATCGCGCGCGCTTCGCGCTGCACGACCGGAATCAGTTCTTCCATGCGCTCATGCGGCATATAGGGAATCGTGCTCGCCACCGACAACGCCGCGACGATCGCGCCGGACGCATCGCGCACCGGCGCGGCAACGCAGCGTATCGAAGCCTCGTTCTCTTCCAGATCGAACGTGAAGCCGCCTTGCGAATAGCGCGTCATGCGCTGCTGGAAGGTGTCGAAATCGGGCCGGTTGTCGGGCTTGAAACTCGTTTTCGCGAGCACGCGATGCGACGCTTCGAGCAGCTTCTTCCACGCGTTCGCTTCGAGGTCGAGCATCATTGCCTTGCCGATGCCCGTCGACGCGAGCGGCATGCGATGCCCGACGCGCGAGCGCATCTCCAGGCCGCGCGTGCCCGGAATCTTGTCGATGTAGAGGACGTCGTCGCCATCGCGCACGCCGAGGTGAATCGTGTCGTGCGTGTGTTCCGCGAGCGCCTGCAGATGCGGCCGCGCGACCGCCGTGAGCGGCATCTGTTCGAGCGCGATCGTGCCCAGTTCGATGAGCTTCGGCCCGAGCAGATAACCGCCCTGCACCTGGCGCAGATAGCGCGCCTGCACGAGCGAGCTGACGAGCCGATGGGTCGTGCTGCGCGTCGTGCCGAGCGCCGCGCCGAACGCGCGCAGATCGCGCGCGCCATTCGCGGCGGCTTCGAGAATCGCGAGGCCGCGCAGAAGCGTCTGGGTGCCGGCCTGCTGCGGCGTGACGTCCACGAGCGCGCTCGGCAACGCGATCGCGTCGGGATCGGGCATGTGCTTCGCCCCGCTCGCGCCGTTGCGCTTCACGCTCGGGCCGCTCGCGTGCGCGGATTGCGCTTGGGCGGCGTCGGTTTCCGGGTTCTGGAATTTGGTCATGGCGCAGGTCTCTCGTCGATCACGATGCGTGTCGTGCGTCGCTCGCAGGCGCCGCGGCGAGCGTTGCCGCACGAGCGTGCGAATGGTGCGAAGCGTGTGAATCGTGTGAAGAGGCCAGCGAGCGCTGGCGAGCGATCGGGTGCATGACGTGTCTCCGTTGTTCTGGTCGTGCGCGCCGCTACGTTTTTTCGGTCGTCGCACGCATATGCCGTTCGGGCTGTGGTCGGATTGTAGTTCTGGCCCTTCGTACTATTCAATATGTGACCGTCATGTTCACATAATGGGACCATAACTGACAGCCGACAGCGACCCGAAAACAAAAAAGCCCTGATAAATCAGGGCTTTGCATTGTTTAGTTTCGTAAACTAAATTTCACTGCGGCAGCTCCGCCGCACCCATCCGCCGCGCGATGACGCGTGAACGCTGCGACAGATACGGCGCGTTGCGATGATCGTCGAAATACTTGGGCCGCGGCAGCATCACGGCGAGCCGCGCGCTTTGCCAGGCGGTCAGATTCGCCGCCGATGTCTTGTAGTAATACTGCGCTGCCGCTTGCGCACCGTAGACACCGTTGCCCCACTCGACCGAATTCAGATAGATCTCGAAGATGCGTTCCTTGTCCATCCAGAACTCGAGCATCCACGTGATCACGAACTCCTGCGCCTTGCGAACGTAGCTCTTCTCGCGCGACAGAAAGAGATTGCGCGCGAGCTGCTGCGAAATGGTCGAACCGCCCGCGACGATCTTCCCGCGCGCCTTGTTCTTCTCCCAGGCCTGAAGAATGGCGTCGGTTTCGTAGCCGTTGTTGTTGACGAAGTTGGCGTCTTCCGACGCGATGATCGCGCGCTTCAGGTTGCGCGAAATCTGGTCGTACGGCACCCATGCGTGCTGCAGCGACACGCCGGGATGCGTCTTCGCGAGCGTCCACGCATCGGCACGCATGAAGGCCGTTGGGCCCGGATTCACGACCGTCCAGATGCCGATCTGCGCGAAAAAGTAGAGCTGCGTCGCGATGAATGCGATGCCGAGTACCGACACGCCGTACATGATCCATCGTGCCGGGCCGAGCCGCACCGCTTTGTGCGCACGTGGCGCGCGCGTCCCGATCGGCGCGGTGGTCATCAGGCTTTAGCGGCCAGTGTCTGGCGCAATTCGCGCAGCACGGCGCCGCCGTCCGGGCGCACGCCACGCCAGATGAAGAACGATTCAGCCGCCTGCTCGACGAGCATGCCGAGCCCATCCGATGCGCGCGCGCCGAGCTTCGACGCGTGCCGCATGAAAACGGTCGGTTGCGCGCCGTACATCATGTCGTAGGCAAGCGTGCCCGCGCCGAATGCGCTGTCGTCGCAATCGGGCAACGCGGCGTCGAGGCTGCCCGCCGTCGCGTTGACGATGACGTCGTAGCGGCCCGCTTCCGCGCTGTCTGCGCCGCCGCCCGAGAAGCGCACGCCGCATTCGGCGGCGTTCGGCGCGAACTGGTCGACGAGCCGATGCGCCTTCGCCGCCGTGCGATTGACGATGGTGAGCGCCGCCGGCGCGCGATCGAAGATCGGCAGCACGACGCCGCGAGCCGCGCCGCCCGCGCCGAGCAGCAAAATGCGCGCGCCTCTGAGACTTACGCCGAGATTCACCTCGATGTCGCGCACGAGGCCGATGCCGTCGGTGTTGTCGCCCCGCACGCCATCTGACCCGAAGGACAGCGTGTTCACCGCGCCCGCCGCCGCCGCGCGCGGGGACAGCGCATCCGCGAGCGCGTGCGCTTCGAGCTTGAACGGCACCGTGACGTTCATGCCGCGCCCGCCCGACGCGACGAACTTCTTCACTTCATGCTCGAAGCCATTGAGCGGCCCGAGAATGCGCCCGTACTCGATGGGCTCGTCGGTCTGCTCGGCGAACTTCGCGTGAATCCACGGCGATTTGCTGTGCTCGATCGGATTGCCGATCACCGCGTATCGGTCTTTCATGGCGTCGGCTCCTGCGCGTTGTCCGGCGCTTCCGGTTGTGGCTGCTCCGCCGAGGCTTCCGCCTGCGCTTCCGCCTCGCTTTCCGCCGAGAGATCTTCGGTCTCGATGATGTCCTCGTCGGCTTCGTCTTCCTCGACCGGCGCGCTCGCGGACGGCGCATCGATGACGTGCAGCAGACGGCAGGACGCTTCGACGGTCAGTTCATCGATCGACACGACTTCCAGCATCACGCGCGTGCCGCGCGCATGCACGCCGAGGCCCGGCACGTGCAGGATCAGCGGAATTTCTTCGAGCCGGACGAGGTCGTCCTTGATGACCGACGCCGGAACCTGTTTCCTGTTCTCCTGCTTCAGCCAGCGCAGGCACCAGAAGTACTCCATGCGGCGCTGATGATCGGCGTACGCGGTGTACGTGTCGTCGAATCCCTGCACGACGGCGAAGAGATCCGCGTCCTTCGGCTTGAACGGCGCGGCGAGCTTGGCCGTCACGCCGTGCTGCACGCACGCGAGCAGTTGCCATTGATTGACGAGATCGACGTAGCGGCGCAGCGGCGACGTGCTCCACGCATATTGCGCGACGCCCAGCCCTTCGTGCGGCGCGGGCGTCGTCTGCATGCGCGTGCGCTTCGGGCCGGGACCGCCGAAACCGCGCTGCGAGCGGTAGATGCCCGGCACGCCGTGATCGTCGAGGAATGCGCCCCACGACGAATTCGCGAGAATCGCGAGTTCCGCGACGATCAGATCGAGCGGCGAACCACGACGGCGAGGTGTGATCGTGATGTGCTCGCCATCGACATAAAAGTTGAAGTCGTTGTTGCGCTGCACTTCGCGCTTGAGACCGTAGCTCGCGCGCGCCTGCTGACGCTTTTCGAAGAGCGCCTGCGCGAGCGGCCACAACACGGCGATGTCGTCTTTGTGCGCGTAATCGCCCGTGCCTGCGGCGAGGCTTTCCTCGGTGACGAACGCGTCGAGATGGTTGTGGCGCAGGTTGCTCTTCACGAACACGCGCTCGGCGCGGGTTTCCGTCGCGACGATGTCCTGCGTCTCGCGGTTCACGATGATGTACAGCGACAGCGCCGGGCGCAGCCCGCCTTCGCCGAGCGTGAACACGTCGACGACGTTGTCCGGCAGCATCGTGATCTTGTCGCCAGGCATGTAGACCGTGGACAGACGTCCGCGCGCGATCGCATCGATCGTGTCGCCGCGCGTGATGCCGAGCGCTGGCGCCGCGATGTGAATGCCCACGCGTACGCGTCCATCGGAGAGATGCTGGACGGAGAAGGCGTCGTCGATTTCGGTCGTGGTGACGTCGTCGATGGAGAAGGCCTCGACATCCGCTTCGGGCAAGTCCTCGGGCAACGGGCCCGGCTGCACCGACGGAAAGCCTGTGCCATGCGGGAAGTATTCCGATAGAAAGCGCGCTTCATGCAACGCGCGCGGCGACGCGATGCCGCCGCATTCGAGCATCAGCCGCGCCTGAGAAATGCCGCGCGCAGCCGCCGCCGCTTCGAGCGCCTTGTACTCGATGGAATTCTTGTCGGGCTTGGTGAGCAGGCCGAGCGCCTTGTCTTTCAGTGCGTCGGGCAGCTTGCCCGCCTTCAGGTCGTCTTCGTAACCTTGCTGCACGAGCGACTGCTGACGCTTGCGCTCGAGCGACGCGAGCGCCATCTGCAGTTGTTCCTGCGGCGCGCGCTGATACTGGCCGCGCCCCTTGCGCCGGAAATAGACCGGCGCGCCGTGCATGCGCAGGACGAGCGCCGCGCGTTCCGTGGGACCGAATTTGTCGCCGAAGTAATCCGCGCCGAGTGCGGCGAACGGAAATTCTTCGTCGGGCGCACATTCCCAAAGGAAGTCGAGATCGATCTCCTGCGCGATGGCGTCGGCTTCCTGCATCAGGTCGCCGGCCGCGGGTTTGTCGAACTCGATCAGCACGTCTTTCGCGCGCACCTTGGCGCGCCGCCCGCCCGGCAGCTCGACCTGGAACGCGTCTCCCTGTTTGGACAACACCGATCCGGCCTTGAAACTACCCGATTCCTCGAAGAAAACGTTCACTCAATACTCTCGTAAAACGGTGGACCGGGCCGCGTCGTTTGCGCCGGTAGGTGAATTATTGTGACGCCGCTGTCACGCCGCCGCCGGCGCGACGAGCGGTGGCGGCGCCTGATCGCAAAACGCGATGACATCGGCGAGATAGGCCGGAAAGTCGCTGATCGCGTGATCGCCGCCCTGAATCAGCGTGGTTCGCACGCCGGGATAGTGGTCGAGCATCGTGCGGTAGTCGAGCACTTCGTCGCCCGTCGCCGCGATCAGATAGTAGCGCTCGGGCCGCGTGATCGAATCGATCGCGAGCGCGCGCAATTCGTCGAGATGGCGCGGCAATACGGTGATGCTGCCGTCGCCGTGCCACAACGGCTGTTCGCCGAGATAGCGGCTCAGATCGCGATCGGGCATCACGGCGGGATTGAGCAGCACGGCACGCCAGCCGTGCTTTTGCGCAAGATACGTCGCGTAATAGCCGCCGAGCGAACTGCCGACGACGGTCACGTCGGCCATCTTCTCGCCCACGGCGAGCGATTCCGCCAGCGTGACGGCGTCGAACGGCGACACCGGCAGCGTCGGGCACCGCCATTCGCCGAGCCGCCCGAGTTCCGCGAGACGCGCCTGCATCACGCGCGCCTTGAACGATTGGGGAGACGAGCGAAAGCCGTGCAGATAGAGAATCACGCGTGTCCTCCCGCGCCGCGCGCCGAGAGCGCGTCGAGCAGTTTCTGATGGACGCCGCCGAAGCCGCCGTTGCTCATCACGAGCACGTGGTCGCCGGGGCGCGCGGCGGCCGTCACCGCCTTCACCAAGGGTTCGATCTCGTTGAACGCCCGCGCCTTGTCGCCGAGCGGAGACAGCGCCTCGGCGAGATCCCAGCCGAGCTTGTCGCGGCCTTCGCGCGCGCCGTAGCCGAACACCAGATCGGCGCTCGCGAGGCTCGCGGGCAATTGCGCTTTCATGGTGCCGAGCTTCATTGTGTTGGAGCGCGGCTCCAGCACGGCGAGGATGCGCGCATCGCCGATTCGTGTCCTCAATCCCGCGACCGTGGTTTCGATCGCGGTCGGATGATGCGCGAAGTCGTCGTAGACGGTGACGCCGTCCACGCTGCCCTTCACTTCCATGCGCCGCTTGACGTTGCGGAAGCTCGCAAGCGACTTCACCGAGTGCGCCGCCGGCACGCCGACCGAGCGCGCTGCCGCGATCGCCGCGAGCGCGTTCATGCGGTTGTGCTCGCCCTGCACCTGCCAGTCGACGATGCCCTGACGCTCGCCCTCCCAGTACACGGCGAACCGCTCGTCGACGGGTGCGCCCTTTTCGGCGGGCAGCGCCTGCCAGCCGCCTTCGACGCCGAAGCGCTCCACGCCGGACCAGCAGCCGCGCGTGACCACGCGCTCGAGCGCGGCCTCACGCCCGTTCGTGACGATGCGGCCGACGCCGGGCACCGTGCGAACGAGATGATGGAATTGCGTTTCGATGGCGGCGAGATCGGGAAAGATATCGGCGTGATCGAATTCGAGGTTGTTGAGCACCGCCGTGCGCGGGCGATAGTGGACGAACTTCGAGCGCTTGTCGAAAAACGCGGTGTCGTATTCGTCGGCTTCGATGACGAAGAAGCTCGAATCGGTCAGACGCGCCGAGATGCCAAAGTTGAGCGGCACGCCGCCGATCAGAAAGCCGGGGTTCATGCCCGCGTCTTCGAGCAGCCACGCGAGCATGGAGCTCGTCGTGGTTTTGCCGTGCGTGCCCGCGACGGCGAGCACCCATTTGCCGTTCAGCACGTGCTCGCCGAGCCACTGCGGGCCGGACGTGTACGGCAGGCCGCGATCGAGAATGGCCTCCATCAGCGGATTGCCGCGCGTCACTACGTTACCGATGACGAACAGATCCGGTTCGAGCGCGAGTTGCTCGACGCCGTAACCTTCGATCAACTCGATGCCCTGCGCTTCGAGCTGCGTGCTCATCGGCGGGTAGACGCCCGCGTCGCAGCCGGTGACCTTGTGGCCCGCCTCGCGCGCCAGAACCGCGAGTCCGCCCATGAAGGTACCGCAGATGCCGAGGATGTGGATGTGCATAAACCGTGTCGCGCCGCGCGGGCGATTGAGATGCAAAAAAACAGGAACGGCGCCGTACGTGTGAATCCGGGGGGCAAACCCGTGCAGAAAGGCGCCTGAAGGCGCATATTGTAACCGAGCACGCCAGGCGCTCTTTCGCTGGCGCACGTGTCTCGCACGGTGGGCGCAAAAGGGCTGTTTTAGCTTATCTAGTATCATTCCGGCATGATTCGCAAATCACATTTCGATCCGCAGCGGGTACGCGAGGAAATCGCGATTGCCGCCGCGAGAATGATCGCCGAAGACGGCCTCGACTACTCCACCGCCAAGCGCAAGGCCGCGCGGCAGGTCGTCGGCGAGGCGAAGATCGGCGGGGAATTTCTGCCCGATAACGATCAGATCGAAGAGGAAATCCGCGAATATCAGGCGATTTTCCAAAGCGACAGTCAACCGCTCGTGCTGCGGCGCATGCGCGAAGTCGCGCTCGAATGGATGGAACGCCTGAAGCCCTTCGATCCGTATCTGACGGGCGCGGTGCTCAACGGCACGGCGGGCGAGCATTCGGATGTCCATCTGCAATGCTTTTGCGACAATCCGAAAGAAGTCGCGATCTATCTGCTGAATGCGAACGTGCAATACGACGTCTCGGAGACGCGGCACTTCGCCGGGCGCGGCTATGTCGAGACGCTGAGTTTTCTGCATCGGGTGCGCAATGAGGAGCCGATCGGCGTTCACATCGCGCTTTACGGCGCCGATGATCTCCGCGGCGCCGTGCGCGCGGATGGTCGCGGTCGCCTCGCCCGCGCGAACTCGGCCGCCGTGCGCACACTGCTCGATCACCCCGATGTCCCGCCGCTGGAAATCGGCGGCTGATCTTTCTTCTGGACACTCATGAAAAGCACACGCATTCTGGCGGCCCTCGTGGTCGCGGTCGCCGCGACCGTCGGCGGCTTTTACGCCGGTCACATGTTCACCGGCGGCGATACCGTCGCCGCGCCCCAGCCGAACGGCAACGCCGTCGACCAGCTATGGAAGGCGACGCCGCCGGGTGCGTCGGGCACCGCCGCGCCGCTCGCCTCGTTCAAGGGCAAGCCGGTCGTCGTCAATTTCTGGGCGTCCTGGTGCGGACCCTGCGTGAAGGAAATGCCGACACTGTCCGCCCTGCAGCGCGACTATGCGGAGAAAGGCGTCACGTTCATCGGACTTGGCGTCGATAGCGAAAAGAATGTCAACGATTTCCTTCAGAAGGTTCCCGTTGGCTACCCTGTGTATGTCACCGGCTTCGGCGGCGCGGATCTTGCGCGTAGCTTCGGCAACAGCGCGGGTGGCTTGCCGTTCACCGTCGTGATCGACGCCAAGGGACAGGTCCGCTCGACAAAATTGGGCGAAGTCGACGTTGCAGAATTGAAGCACACGCTCGACAGCCTGTAAAAATTCCCCGTTCGTAAGCAGCGGCTTGCGCTAAGTAAGCTGCGAGTTAAGGTACAGTACGGCGATATTGCATGAAATTCGGCATATCGCGCAGCGCGGAGCGGTAATTTGTCCCGTAGTTTCGAAGTGGTCTGCACGGTAAAACTAGACAAAATTCTCTAAACGGCGCTAAAGTGCGCCGAATTCCGCACAACTCGAAGCGACTATGACAACTCTGCCGGTGCCACGTGGCCACCTCGCTGCCGTGTCCGACATCTGTGAAAACGATGACGGCTTCGGCGGCGCATCCGCAGTCCTCATGCGCAGCCGGTTCGGGCGCGCGCTTCAAAGCGACCACGCCGGCGCGTTCGACACGCACGCCGTCGGTGTGCCGACCGATTCCGCCGCCGGCGTGCGCAACGTGCGCGTGCGCGTCGGCCTGCCGGCCGCGCCAACGCGCGGCTGAGCAGTCAGAACACCCACAAATCAAGTCAAGCACCGGGCAACCCCGGTCTCCAAGTATTGAAAGGGGATTTTTCGATGGACCTTCGTAAACTGAAAACGCTGATCGACCTCGTCTCGGAATCCGGCATCTCGGAACTGGAAGTGACGGAAGGCGAAGGCAAGGTTCGCATCGTCAAGAACGCCGCGCCCGTTTACATGCAGGCGCCGCAACAGTACGCGCCGCAGGTGCAGGCGCCGGCCGCGCCGCAATTCGCCGGCGCGGGCGAAGCAGGCGCGCCGGCAGCAGCAGCGCCAGCCGCAGCCGCGCCGCAAGGTCATATCGTGACCTCGCCGATGGTCGGCTCGTTCTACCGCGCGCCGTCGCCGGGCGCGGACCCGTTCATTCAGGTCGGCGATACGGTGAAGGAAGGCCAGACGCTCTGCATCATCGAAGCGATGAAGCTCTTGAACGAAATCGAATCGGATAAGGCCGGCGTCGTGAAGGAAATCCTCGTCGAAAACGGACAGGCGGTCGAATACGGCCAGCCGCTCTTCGTGATCGGCGACTAAAGGCGCATCGGGCCAGGCGGCGGATGCGAATTGCATCGGCCCCCCGGCTTACCGCGCCGGCGCTTAAGCGACATCGATCCGTCGAGAAGCGCTTCGCCGATTGGATCCCCGAGGGCCGCTCGCGCGAGCCCGTTGATGAGCCGACCCACTATGTTTGAAAAAATTCTCATTGCGAACCGCGGCGAAATCGCGCTTCGCATCCAGCGCGCGTGCCGCGAGCTGGGCGTCAAGACAGTCGTCGTCTACTCGGAGGCCGACAAGGAAGCGAAGTACGTCAAGCTGGCCGACGAAGCCGTGTGCATCGGGCCAGCGCCTTCCAATCTCTCCTATCTGAATATGCCGGCGCTCATCAGCGCGGCTGAAGTCACCGACGCCGAAGCCATCCACCCCGGCTATGGCTTTCTCTCCGAAAACGCCGATTTCGCCGAGCGCGTCGAGCAATCGGGCTTCACATTCATCGGTCCGCGTCCCGAGACCATTCGCCTGATGGGTGACAAGGTCACCGCGAAGCAAACGATGATCAAGACCGGCGTGCCGTGCGTGCCGGGTTCCGAAGGCGCGTTGCCGGACGATCCGCGCGAGATCGTGAAGATTGCGCGCACGATCGGCTACCCTGTCATCATCAAGGCGGCGGGCGGCGGCGGCGGGCGCGGGATGCGCGTGGTGCACACGGAAGCGGCGCTCGTCAACGCGGTCAACATGACGCGCGAGGAAGCGGGCCGCGCCTTCGGCAACCCGCAGGTCTACATGGAGAAGTTCCTCGAGAACCCGCGGCACATCGAGATTCAGGTGCTGTCGGATTCCTTCCGTAACTCGATCTGGCTCGGCGAGCGTGATTGCTCGATGCAGCGCCGTCACCAGAAGGTGATCGAGGAGGCGCCGGCGCCGGGCATCGCGCGGCGTCTGATCGAGCGCATCGGCGACCGCTGCTCCGACGCCTGCAAGAAGATGGGCTATCTCGGCGCTGGCACCTTCGAGTTCCTTTACGAGAACAACGAGTTCTACTTCATCGAGATGAACACGCGCGTTCAGGTCGAGCACCCGGTGACGGAACTCATCACGGGCGTCGATATCGTGCAGGAACAGATCCGCATCGCCGCGGGCGAAAAGCTGTCGATCCGCCAGAAGGACATTCAGTTCCGCGGCCACGCGATCGAATGCCGCATCAACGCGGAAGATCCGTTCAAGTTCACGCCGTCGCCGGGACGCATCACGTCGTGGCATACGCCGGGCGGCCCGGGCATCCGCGTCGATTCGCACGCGTACGCCAACTACTTCGTTCCGCCGAACTACGATTCGATGATCGGCAAGCTGATCGCGTACGGCGCGACGCGCGAGCAGGCGATCAACCGCATGCGCATCGCGCTGTCGGAAATGGTCGTGGAGGGCATCTCGACCAACATCCCGCTGCATCGCGAGCTGATGATCGACGCCAAGTTCGTCGAAGGCGGCACGAGCATCCACTATCTCGAGAACAAGCTGGCCGCGCGTCAGGCGGCAGTCGCCGAAGAGTCCTGAGAGACACGAGCATGAGTTACCGGGAATTGATCGCCGAGCTGGATCGCGAGCACGCGGAAGCGCTGTCCGACGCGCTGCTTGAAGTCGGCGCGCTGTCGGTGTCCGTCGAGGATGCCGACGCCGACACGCCCGACGAGCAGCCGCTCTTCGGCGAGCCGGGACTCGTGCCCGAGAAGAGTGCGTGGAACCGCTCGCGCGTCGTCGCGCTGCTCGCCGAGGACGCCGATCCCGACGTGCTGCTCGCCGCGGCGGCGAACGAGATCGGCCTCGCGGCGGCGCCGTCTTTCACTGTGCGCGACGTCGAGGAGCAGGATTGGGTGCGTCTCACGCAGGCGCAATTCGATCCGATTTCCATCGGCGAACGCATCTGGGTCGTGCCCTCGTGGCACGACGCGCCCGATCCGAACGCGCTCGTGCTCGAACTCGATCCGGGCCTCGCGTTCGGCACCGGCAGCCATCCGACCACGCGGCTGTGCATGGAATGGCTGGAGCAGTCCGTGCAGCCGGGGCAATCGCTGCTCGATTACGGCTGCGGCTCCGGCATCCTCGCGATCCTCGCGAAGAAGTGTGGTGCCGACCCGGTCGTCGGCATCGACATCGATCCTCAGGCGGTCGAGTCGGCGCGTCAGAACAGCGAGCGCAATCGCGCGGACGTGACCTACGGTTTGCCCGACGCGTGCCCCGCCGGCGATTTCGATATCGTCGTCGCGAACATCCTCTCGAATCCGCTCAAACTGATGGCGTCGATGCTCGCCGCGAAAGTGAAGCCGGGCGGCAGAATCGCGCTGTCGGGCGTGCTCGCGCGACAGGCCGACGAAGTGGCGGCGGTCTATGCCAAATGGATCGACATTGGCGTCTGGCGTGAGCACGAAGGCTGGGTATGCCTCGCGGGAACGCGGCGCGAAAGCCTTTAGAATAGCGCCATCCTCCACGATCAGGCCGTCAGGCCAACGGCACTTTCTATATGGCGCTGGCAACCCGCTGCCCTCACTGCGAAACCGTGTTCAAGCTGGACCCGCACCTGCTCGCGCCGCACGACGGCCGCGTGCGCTGCGGACACTGCCAGGAAGTTTTCGATGCCGCGCATCATCGCTTTGAGCTTCCCGATGAGCCGGCTGCGGCAGCTGTCGCCCAGCATGCCGCGATCATCGACGACGATGTCGCCGTCGGCCCGACGACCAGTTCCGGCGGCGGCCCTGCTCCCGATGTGCCGGTGCAGGTTACCGCCCTGCCCGACGCCCCCCTGAAGCCGCGGCCATTCGCACCGCGCAACCTCGAACTCGGAGCAACTGGGCCGGCAAACCACGCCGATGCGCCGTCTCTGCCGGCAGGTTCCAGATCCGGCGCGGATAGCGAACGCACGGTCTACGGCGATGCTCCCGCGTTCGCGGGGGCCGCGGGACAGAATCGCCCTCCGCCGCCGCGCACCGAGCCGGCGCCAGCCGATGCCGCGAACGAGCCGTCGGCGCTGCCCGGGGAAGCGGGGCGCCCGAAGCAGTTCATCCGCGTGGGCGCGCCGCATGCCGATGCCGCGAACTCCGCCCAAGCCGGCGCCGATGCGCCGCTCGGCGAGCCGCCCGTTGCGCCGTTCGATCCGGTCGACGATCGCGCGGAGCCGTTCATCGGACCGGTTCATGAGCCGGACGTGCAGCCCGTGCAACCTGTGCCGGAGCCACCCGTCGCACCGGCATGGCGCGACGATGCGGAGCCCGGCTTCGGCGGCAAGAAGCCGCCGGCCCCCGCGCGCCGTCTCAGCGCGAACGAAGCGTTTCCCGTTATCCGCGAATCGCGAGAGTCGCGGGCGCCGGCGCGCGTCGCCCCGAGGAAAGGCATGCGCATCGTGGGCATCATCGTCGCCGTGCTGCTGGCGCTGCTGCTGCTCGTGCAGCTCGCGTGGTGGCAACGCGAATCCGTGATGGTCCTCGTGCCCGGCTCCCACGTAATTTATTCGGACGTGTGCGATCAGCTCGGCTGCACGATCTCGCCGCCGCGCAACATCGACGGATTGCAGATCGAGAGCTCGGGCCTTCGTCAGGTCGACGGCCCGCACAAGCTCGAACTGAAGCTGTCGCTGCGCAATCGGCTGGATGTCGCACTGGCGTATCCGGCGCTCGAACTGACACTCCTCGACGACAAGAACAACGTCGCGATCCGTCGCGTGCTCTGGCCGCAGGATTACGCGCGACCGGGTACGATATTCGCCATCGGCCTTCCGCCGCAAAGCGCGCAGCCCGTCGTCGTCCGGCTGGATACGGGCGACGCGGTCGCCGCGAACTACCGGGTTCAGGTCTTCTATCCGTGATCGCGGCCTTGCGCCGTTCGTCACGCGCAAGGCGGCCCGACCCAGTGCACACGACGCGCGTCCCTGCCCTCACGGCCCGGTACGCGCGATTTTCCTGTCAGCATCTGACAATTCTCTGGAGCGCAACATGAGTCAAGTTACCCTCGGCGGCAATCCCATCGACGTCAGCGGCACGTTTCCGAGCGCGGGCCAGCAGGCGTCCGAATTCACGCTCGTCGGCGCGGATCTCGGCGACGTCAAGCTCGCGAACTTCGCGGGCAAGCGCAAGGTGCTGAACATCGTGCCGAGTCTCGACACGCCGACCTGTGCCACCTCGACACGCAAGTTCAACGAAGCGGCCGCAGGCCTGAACAACACGGTGGTCGTCGTCGTTTCGGGCGACCTGCCGTTCGCGGCGAAGCGTTTCTGCACGACCGAAGGCATCGCCAATGTCGTGACGGCTTCGACGTTCCGTGGCCACGAGTTCGCGCAAGCCTACGGTGTCGATGTAACGAGCGGCCCGCTCAAGGGCCTGACGGCCCGCGCGGTGGTCGTTCTGGACGAGAACAACAAGGTGCTGCACTCGGAGCTCGTGCCTGAAATCAAGCAGGAGCCGAACTACGACGCAGCGCTTGCCGCACTGAAGTAATTTTTCTGGCGGACCGCTTTTCGACGAAAGCGGTCCGCGCATACGAGGCGCGGTGAAACGCTCGCCGCGCGTCGTATGCGCATCTTTCTCCTCGGCCCCTATTCATAAAAAGGACGTTCGCCTTGGCTACGCTCATCTGCGGCTCGCTCGCCTACGACAACATCATGACCTTCCAGGGCCGCTTCGGCGACCATATCCTGCCGGACCAGGTTCACATGCTGAACATCAGCTTCCTGGTGCCGACGATGCGGCGCAACTTCGGCGGCTGCGCGGGCAACATCGCCTATGCGCTGAAGCTGCTGGGCGGCGATCCGAAGATCATGGCGACGCTCGGCGCGGCGGACTCGCAGCTCTACGTCGACCGGCTCGACTCGCTCGGCTTGTCGACGGAATATGTGCGCGTGCTGCCCGATCAGCATTCGGCGCAGTGCTTCATCACCACCGATCTCGCGAACAATCAGATCACCGCCTTCCACCCCGGCGCGATGATGGAGTCGCACCTGAACCGCGCCGATGAAGCGCAAGGCATCTCGCTCGGCATCGTCGCGCCCGACGGCGCGCGAGGCATGCGCGAACACGCCGAAGGATTGGCGCGGGCCGGGGTGCCGTTCGTGTTCGATCCGGGCCAGGGATTGCCTATTCTCGAAGGTGTTGAACTTTGTCGCATGATTGAACTCGCCACCTACGTGGCGGTCAACGATTACGAAGCCAAGTTACTGAGCAACAAGACCGGCTGGTCGATCGAAGACATCAAGCGCCGCGTCGACGCCCTCGTGGTCACACGTGGCGAACACGGCGCTCAGATCTACCATGACGATGGCGTGCTCGACGTTCCCTCCGTGAAGGCGCATCAGGTGGTCGATCCAACCGGTTGCGGAGACGCATTCCGCGGCGGCCTCCTGTACGGTATCGAGAACAAACTTGGCTGGGAGAAAACGGGTCGTCTTGCGAGTCTGATGGGTTCGCTGAAAATCGAACATCAGGGGCCGCAAACCTACGCGCCGACGCGTGCCGAAATCGAAGAGCGTTTCAAACAGGCCTTTGGAAGCAGCCTGTTCTGAGTGATTGGAGTGAAGGAATGAAAACGGTAAGTCGTATCGCGCTGGCAATGGCGCTCGTCGGCTCGGTCGCACTGACGGGCTGCGCCTACAACAGCAGTTCTTCCGACGTTTACACCGCGTCGCAGGCGCAGCGCGAGGAAACAGTACGCATGGCAACCATCGAAAGCGTGCGCGGCGTGAAGATCAGTTCGAACAACGGGCAGCCGACCGGCCTCGGCACGATCGGCGGCGGCGCGCTCGGCGGCGTCGCGGCGGCAAGCGCGATCGGTGGCGGCAATGGATCGATCATCGCGGGCATTATCGGCGGCCTGGCTGGCGCCGTCGCGGGTAACGCGGTCGAGAATAGCGTTGCAATGAAGAACGGTCTGGAGATCACCGTGCGCCTCGACAACGGCGACCTGCGCGCGATCACGCAGACGGCGAACGGCGAAGTCTTCCAGGCGGGCGAGCGGGTGCGTCTGCTGTCGAGCGGCGGAGTCACGCGCGTCACGCACTGACGTATTCGGCGGAGGAATAGACGCCGCAAGGCGAGCAATTCGTCCGGCACGAGCGCATGTATCGAAAGATGCATGCGCTTTTTCTTTGTGCGCTCGAACCGAGCGGCAAGCGCGATGAACTTCTTTCGCCGAAACGAAAAACCCGCCGCCGATTCCCGGCGACGGGTTCAGGCCGGGTAGGCTTACCCGGACTAGGGGCACAGCGCACTGTGCCTGGGTGTCGCGTACTGCGAGAGCTTACGGACGGCTTCCCGTCGGGAACGGCCATGCCGCTGCCGGGTTCAACGCCGTCTTGACCGCAGCGGCCGGAGCCGGAGCAGGCGCCGATACGGTCGTTGCCGTCGTTGCGGGAGCAGCAGCCGTGGTCTTCTTCGCAGCAGCGGCCTTCTTGGCCGGAGCTTTTTTCGCGGGGGCCTTCTTCGCAGCAGGAGCGGGCGCAGGCGCAGCGGCTGCGGTCTTCGCAGCAGCCTTTTTCGCAGGAGCCTTTTTCGCAGCAGCCTTCTTCGCTGCGGCCTTCTTCGCAGGTGCCTTCTTCGCTGCGGCCTTCTTCGCAGGCGCCTTCTTGGCTGCAACCTTCTTCGCGGCTACCTTCTTGGTCGCGATTTTTTTCGCAGCGGCTTTCTTCGCGGGCGCCTTCTTCGCCGCGACCTTCTTCGCCGCGACCTTCTTCGCTGCAACCTTCTTCGCCGCTACTTTCTTCGTTGCGACTTTCTTGGTTGCCACTTTCTTTGCTGCAACCTTCTTCGCCGCGACCTTCTTCGCCGCTACTTTCTTCGCTGCAACTTTCTTCACAGCGACCTTCTTGGCGGCAACCTTCTTCGCCGGAGCGGCCTTCTTGGCGGTGACTTTCTTTGCTGCAGCCTTCTTGGCGGCGGGTTTTTTCTTGGCAACTGCCATGGTTTTTCTCCTTCAGGTTTTAAGATGAGAGTCAGTTCAAACAACACCCTTCGTCAAAACCCGCTTCCCACGCGTCGCCTCTCACAGCGCACGCTACGAAGCGGATTATTCATCGGCGTACGCTGATCCCACCTGCTTACGCTAATGAATACGGCAAGGCGCGCCGTGCCCCGAGGCACCGCGCGCCAAATTAAGTCAGCACCGCATCTTCGCGGCGCCGGCCATCGCTTGATCGAGCCAGCGAGCATGCCGCTGGCATTTTCCGGGGGGAAGTTTGCCCATCCCATTGAAGGGATCGCAAAACGCCTGTCTTCCATTCGTGCCGATAGTCGGCTCGCCAAGTCAGTAGGCGCACTTTGCATCAGGCGACCGTTCTCCTAAACCTTGTCGATCAGGCGCGCGTGAGCGACACGCTGCTGCCTGACCGTCCCATCGATTTCGTCTGCAACACGTCCTGGATTTTTATTATTCCCAGGTCAGCGCGCCGCCGGTTTGATACTCAATCACGCGTGTCTCGAAGAAGTTGCGTTCCTTCTTCAAGTCGATCATTTCGCTCATCCACGGGAACGGGTTTTCCTCGTTCGGGAAGAGCGGGTCAAGCCCGATCTGCTGGCAACGCCGGTTGCAGATGAAGCGCAAGTAGCTCTTGAACATCGACGCGTTCAGGCCGAGCACCCCGCGCGGCATGGTGTCTTCAGCGTAGCGATATTCGAGCTCCACCGCTTCCTTGAAGAGCTCGCGGATCTCGGCCTTGAAGTCGGCGGTCCACAGTTGCGGCTCTTCCAGCTTGATCTGGTTGATGAGGTCGATGCCGAAGTTGCAGTGCATCGATTCATCGCGGAGGATGTACTGATACTGCTCCGCCGCGCCCGTCATCTTGTTCTGGCGACCCAGCGCCAGAATCTGCGTGAAGCCGACATAGAAGAACAGGCCTTCCATGATGCAGGCAAACACGATCAACGACTTCAGCAATTTCTGGTCCGCTTCCAGCGTGCCCGTGGTGAAGGCCGGGTCGGTCAACGTCTGGATGAACGGAATGAGGAACTCGTCCTTGTCGCGAATCGACTTGACTTCGTGGTACGCGTTGAAGATCTCGCTTTCATCAAGACCCAGCGATTCGACGATGTACTGGTACGCGTGCGTGTGGATCGCCTCTTCGAACGCCTGGCGCAGCAGAAACTGGCGGCACTCCGGGGCGGTGATGTGACGATACGTGCCGAGCACGATGTTGTTCGCGGCGAGCGAGTCCGCCGTGACGAAGAAGCCGAGGTTGCGCTTGACGATGCGGCGCTCGTCGTCCGAGAGACCGTTCGGGTCTTTCCACAGGGCGATGTCGCGCGACATGTTCACTTCCTGCGGCATCCAGTGGTTCGCACAGCCGGCGAGGTACTTCTCCCACGCCCACTTGTACTTGAACGGCACGAGCTGATTGACGTCGGTCTTGCCGTTGATGATGCGCTTGTCGGCGACATTGACGCGCGCTTCGCTCTGCGCGGCGATTGCGCCGGCGGACGGTGTAGCGGCTGCGGGCGGAACGAAGCCATCGGAGAAGATGTTCGTCGTGTTCGCCTGAGCAGTCTGATGGGTAGCTTGATGAGCTTGCGCGAATTGCGCCGTACCTTGAGCGTTGCGCAACGTGTTCTGTTGCGAAGCGCTCGAGGGAGCTACGGCAGTGGTCTCGTCATCCCAGTTGAGCATAAATTCTCACCATCAATTTAGATCGGTTTGTACCATCTTTTCATGAGCGATAAAAGAGTTTGCTCATGAAAATTCTCGTTTTCATGCGATTTAGATTCGACGTTGCTACCTGCATACAACACTTGGCTCGCGGCCGTAGCTGTGAAGCTCGATGCGACATCTCTTGAATCGTGTGTGAAGCGGTCCTGATCGAGTGACTTCGGAGGCATCGCAGCGTGCTTGCGAGCGGTTTCATCGATGCCTTGAAAGCCTTGCCCCACGGTGCTTTGCGGCCGAGGCGCGATGCATGAAGCGAAGCACATCGCGTTTCGCTTCATGCATCGACTCAATGTCGTAAGTGCGGTCTCGAACGCATGGAAGCGTGACGCGCTTCGATCATCGATCGATGTCTCTCGACGACACTCGATGCGATGCAAAACATGTGTCGAGAAGCGAGCGGTTTGCTACCTTCACTCACCTCTTCGATGAGCTTCGATGCTCGTCATTGAACACACGCCGCACGCCACTCGAAGACACTCGCGCAGGTGTGCTGAACCGCTCGTCATTGCCTGCCGCATGCTTCGAATTCGTTGCCGAAGTTTAGCATTTGACGTCTCGTATTTCCACAATATATTGTGCTTGCAAAACAAGCTAATACAACCTATAGCGTGTTTACGCGACAACCCGTCTCAGCAAAAACACTCATCGCCCTCTCAACGGATCGAGCAGCGAGCGCAGGTTGTTGTGGTCGATCTCATGCATCAACGCGAGCAGCTTGCCGAGCTTGCCCTCTGGAAAACCCTCACGCGCGAACCACGCGAGGTAGTGTCCTGGCAGATCCGCGATGAGCCGATCCTTGTACTTGCCATAGGGCATCGTCTGCGTCACGAGACGTTGCAGGTCCTGCGGGTCCATCGTTTCTTCACTCCTCGTTTCAATGTTCATCGCACCACGCAACGCGCTTCGATCGCTCAGCGACTGCTCCATATCGGTGCCATAATCGCCGCTCTTGCCGCCGAGAGTTGATCGCGATTCGCCATGCCGCTTGCCGTCAAAGCTTTCATTGCCCCTCTCATCGTCGCGTGCGCGATGTTCATGGAAAGCGTCGACGCCAACGTCATCGTCACCGCGATTCCCGAAATGGCGCGCGCCTTCGGACGCGATCCAGTCACGTTGAAGGTCGCCGTCACGAGCTACGTGCTCGGGCTCGGCGTCTTCATACCGATCTGCGGCTGGGTGGCTGACCGCTTCGGCGCACGCGCCGTGTTCCGCGCGGCCATCGGCGTGTTCGTCGCCGGCTCGCTGCTGTGCGCGGCCTCCACTTCGCTCGGCCCCTTCACCGTCGCGCGCTTCATCCAGGGCGTCGGCGGCGCGATGATGGTGCCCGTCGGCCGCATCATCATCTTTCGCTCGGTGCGCCGCTCGGAGTTCATTCGCGCGATGAACTACCTCTCCGTGCCCGCAATGCTCGGACCCGCAGTCGGTCCGTTGCTCGGCGGCTTCATCACGACCTACCTGCACTGGCGTCTGATCTTCTTCATCAACATTCCGATCGGCATCGCCGGCATCTATCTGACCAACCGCTACATCGCCAATTCGCACGAAGATCATCCGGGACGGCTCGACTGGTTCGGCTTCTTCCTCTCCGCGAGCGCTGGCGTGTTGCTGCTGCTCGGCCTCTCCCTCGTCGGCGGCGAACTGATCCAGCAACGCACCGCTTTTGCGATGTGCGCAGCGGGCGCGCTGATGGTCGTGCTGTACTGCATCCACGCGCGCCGCTCGGAGAAGCCGCTGCTCGATCTGCGCTTCTTCCGCGTGCCGACGTTTCAGGCAAGCGTCCTCGGCGGTTCGATGTTTCGCATCGGGCTCGGCGCCGTGCCGTTTCTTCTGCCGCTCGCGCTGCAGGAAGGGCTCGGCATGACTGCGTTCAAGTCCGGCGCGATCACCTGCGCGTCCGCGTTCGGTGGCATGTTCATGCGCTCGCTTGCGTCGCGCGTGCTGCATCGCTTCGGCTTCCGTCAGACGCTCTTCTATAACGCGGCGCTGTCGGGCATCGCCATCGCGGCGTGCGGCTCGTTCTTCCCCGGCACGCCGACCTGGGTGATCTGGGCAGTCGTGCTGCTCGGCGGCTTCTTCCCCGCCTTGCAGTTCACGAGTCTCAACTCGCTCGCGTACGCGGAGATCGAAACGCGCGACGTCGGCCGCGCGACCAGCCTCGCGAGCTTCGTGCAGCAGGTGTCGCTCGGTCTCGGTGTAACGGTTGCGGGCATTACGCTCGAGCTATCGCAGTATCTGAACGGTCATTCGAGCGTGCAATGGTCCGACTTCTGGCCCGCGTTCGTCGTCGTTGGACTGTTCTCTTTTCTTTCGATGCCGATCACCGCGCGGCTCGCGCACGATGCCGGGTCGGAGATTTCGCGTGGCACGCGGGGGTGAGTTCTTTGTACGGCGTTGGTTCTTCCGTCACCGCGCTGTTTGTTCAGCAACCGCCTCAATAGACCAACAAGAAAACGGACCCGCCGAAAGCAAAAAAAAAAACGGACCAGCACCGGAGCATTACACCGCTCCGATGCCGGCCCGCCCGACCGGCTCAATCGACGCTTACTGGCAAGCCTCGCACTCGTCGAAGCCCGGATCGCCGGGACGCATCATGCAGACGGGGCCGTCGGCTTCCGGCGCGGCTTCCACTGCCGGCGCGCTCGCTGCCGCGGCATTGAAACCGCCCACGCCCGACGACGCACCACCCGACACGCCACCGAACCCGCCTTGCGCACCTGATGCGCCCGAGCCACCATCGCCCGACGGCACCGCGTTCAGCGCGCCGTGCGCGACCGTCGACTTCTCGACGTGCGTCGCGGCCATCGTGCGGAGGTAGTACGTGGTCTTGAGGCCGCGAATCCACGCGAGCTTGTAGACCTCGTCGAGCTTCTTGCCCGACGCGCCCGCCATGTAGATGTTCAGCGACTGCGCCTGATCGATCCACTTCTGACGGCGCGATGCCGCCTCGACCAGCCACTTCGGATCGACTTCGAACGCGGTCGCGTAGATCGCGCGGAGATCCGCCGGAATGCGGTCGATGCGCGAGAGCGTGCCGTCGAAATACTTCAGGTCCGACACCATCACTTCGTCCCACAGGCCGCGCGCCTTCAGGTCACGCACGAGGTAGTCGTTCACAACCGTGAATTCGCCCGACAGATTCGACTTCACGTACAGGTTCTGGAACGTCGGCTCGATGCACGCCGACACGCCGATGATGTTCGAGATCGTTGCCGTCGGCGCAATCGCCACGCAGTTCGAGTTGCGCATGCCGTGCGTCGAGATGCGCGAGCGCAGTTGCGCCCAGTCCATCGTTTCCGACGTATCGACTTCGACGTAGCCGCCGCGCGCTTGCTCCAGCAGCTTCAGCGAATCCTGCGGAAGAATGCCGCGATCCCACAGCGAGCCGCGATACGTCGCGTAACGGCCGCGCTCTTCCGCGAGTTCCGTCGATGCGTAGTACGCGTAGTAGCACACGGCTTCCATCGAACGATCCGCGAACTCGACCGCTTCGCCCGACGCATACGGCGTGCGCAGCAGATGCAGGCAGTCCTGGAAGCCCATGATGCCCATGCCGACCGGACGATGCTTCAGGTTCGAGTTGCGCGCCTTCGGCACCGCGTAGTAGTTGATGTCGATGACGTTGTCGAGCATGCGCATCGCGACGCTGATGGTGCGCTTCAACTTCGCGTGATCCAGCGCGTAGCTGCCGTCGGCCTGCTTAACCATGTGCGCGACGAGGTTCACGGAGCCCAAGTTGCAGACGGCGATTTCCGTTTCGCTCGTGTTCAGCGTGATTTCCGTGCACAGGTTCGACGAATGCACGACGCCGACGTGCTGTTGCGGCGAGCGCACGTTGCACGGATCCTTGAACGTGATCCACGGATGGCCCGTCTCGAACAGCATGCCGAGCATCTTGCGCCACAGTTGCGCCGCCGGCAGCTTCTTGAACAGCTTGATCTCGCCGCGCGCGGCTTTCTCTTCGTAAGCGACGTAGGCCTTCTCGAAGTCCGCGCCGAACAGGTCGTGCAGGTCCGGGCAGGTCGACGGCGAGAACAGCGTCCAATCGCCGCCTTCGACGACGCGCTTCATGAACAGATCGGGAATCCAGTTCGCCGTGTTCATGTCGTGCGTGCGGCGACGGTCATCGCCCGTGTTCTTGCGCAGCTCCAGGAATTCTTCGATGTCGAGGTGCCACGACTCCAGATACGCGCACACCGCGCCCTTGCGCTTGCCGCCCTGATTCACCGCGACGGCCGTGTCGTTCACCACCTTCAGGAACGGCACGACGCCTTGCGACTTGCCGTTCGTGCCCTTGATATGCGAGCCGAGCGCGCGCACGCGCGTCCAGTCGTTGCCGAGACCGCCCGCGAACTTCGAGAGCAGCGCGTTTTCCTTCAACGCTTCGTAGATGCCGTCCAGATCGTCGGCGACGGTCGTCAGATAGCACGACGACAATTGCGAGCGATGCGTGCCCGAGTTGAAGAGCGTCGGCGTCGACGACATGAAATCGAACGACGAGAGCACGTTGTAAAACTCGATCGCACGCGCTTCGCGGTCGATTTCGTTCAGCGACAGGCCCATCGCGACACGCATGAAGAATGCCTGCGGCAGTTCGATGCGCGTGCCTTCGACGTGCAGGAAGTAGCGGTCATAGAGCGTCTGCAGGCCGAGATAGCCGAATTGCAGATCGCGGTTCGCGTCGAGTGCGGCGCCGAGGCGTTTCAGATCGAATTGCTGGAGCTTGTCGTCGAGCAGGCCGGCTTCGACGCCGCGCTTGATGAACAGCGGGAAGTATTCGGCGTAACGCTCGCCCATTTCGGCTTGCGTCACTTCGTCTACGAGAATTTCGCGGCGGATCGTGTGCAGCAGGATGCGTGCGGTGACCTGGCTGTACGCCGGGTCCTTTTCGATCATCGTGCGCGCGGCGAGGATGGCCGAGTCGTAGACCTGGCTCATCGGCACGCCGTCGTACAGGTTCTTCACCGTTTCAGCGACGATCGGCTCGGCGGACACCGCGTCTCCGAGGTTCGCGCACGCCGACACGATCAGCGCCTTCAGCGCGTCGAGATCGAGCGGGCGCGTGACGCCGTTGTCCGTCACGTTGATCGCGCCTTCGGGCGACTGCGTGTCCTGCGTCTGCGCGCGCTCTTGCGAGCGCTGCTGGGTGCGCTTCTCGCGATACAGCACGTACGCGCGCGCAACGTTGTGCTCGCCGCCGCGCATCAGCGCGAGCTCGACCTGATCCTGAATGTCTTCGATATGGAACGTGCCGCCATGCGGACGGCTGCGCACGAGGGCGCGCACGACGGCTTGCGTCAGTTGCTCGACGAGTTCGCGCACGCGCGCCGAAGCCGCGCCTTGGCCGCCGTTCACGGCGATGAACGCCTTCGTCACGGCGATCGCGATTTTCGTCGGCTCGAACGACACCACGCTTCCGTTGCGACGGATGACCTTGTAGTCGGCGAACGTCGTGTTCGGCGCGAGCGCTTGTGCTGCGCCCGTGGCCTGCGCACCTGCCATCGGCTGTGCGGATGCGCCTTCGAATGAAGTCGTGGCGTTGTCGGTGGTTTGCATGTGCAAAACTCCTGGTGTTCGAATGGTGCGGATGATCCGCGGATTTATCACTTATGCCGCGCGCGTCATGAGATCGTCATGAAAGTCGCGCGGTGTTTTGACGGTAAAGCCAGGCTGTGAATACAGCAGGCTGGAAACACGAATCGCGGCGCTCACGGCCCGCATTGTTCTTGGCGTCTATGCGGTGCCCGCGTTGGCGCGCGGTGTCGGTCGACGCAATTCGCGCTTGCTTGCATGCCTTCTTCACGGTGCTGCTCGCTGGCGCCCGATGCGCCCGACGCCTCTCTCCTCGCAAGAAGAAGCGGTCTCGCGCATCGCCCCGGGCCAGCCCAACTTCTCTACGCCGGAAAGCTGGCGGCGCCGGCTCATCGGAGCGGGCGCCGCCTCAACAACACAAGATCTAGTGCAAAGTACGTCTTTCGGCACCAAGTATAGTGGACATCCGCCGAGTCTCAAAAAGTTTTATTTGCCCTGAGTCCGCCGTTGCGGGGTTGACTTTTGCTATCGCAAAGCACGGCAAGGCCTCGCGCGCGACCCTGCTGCGCCGCAACGAGACAGACCTTACGCAGCACTCAGATGTTGGACTGAAACGGAAAGAATGAAGGCGGCAGCGCGCTGTCGTGACGCAGGCGCGGCCAGTCGAAGTGCGGGCCGGGATCCGTCTTGCGGCCGGGCGCGATGTCGGAATGCCCGGCCACCGCGTCGATCGGATAGCGCTTCACGACGACGCGCACGAGCGCGACGAGCGCGCGGTACTGCGCGTCTTCGAACGGCACGCGATCGCTGCCTTCGAGTTCGACGCCGATCGAAAAATCATTGCAGCGCTCGCGTCCACAGAACGACGAAACGCCCGCGTGCCACGCGCGTTCATCGCAGGAAACGAACTGTTCGATCGCGCCGTCGCGACGAATCACGAAGTGCGCCGACACGCGCATGCCGCGCAGATGATCGAAGTACGGATGCGCATCGTGATCGAGCTTGTTGAGGAAAAAGTCGGCGATCGAGTTCGTCGTGAAATCGTCCGGCGGCAGGCTGATGTTGTGCACGACGATGAGCGTCGGCACGGCGTCGCCGGGACGCGCCTCGAAGTTTGGCGACGGCAGGCGCGTCGCGGTGCTCAGCCAGCCCTGCGCGTCGATGTGCGGATCGCCTTGCCTGGCGACATGCATGGTCATCGCGCGTCGCGGCCGGTCGGGCGGCTCGCGTAATGGCGTGCGTGATCGGCGCAACAAAAGCGCTCGCCCGCGGCGACGATCGACTCGCTGCGCGGCGTGTGCACGCCGCATTGCGCGCAACGGATCAGCGGATCGGCGAGTTGCGGCGTGCTACCCGCGGCGCCGTTGCCACTGCCATTGCGCGCACGATGCGCACCGTTGGCGCCGCCGGCGGCCGCACCGCCTGCCTGGGCCTCGCCCTGCTGCGCGCGCTCGTTCGCGCGGCGCAGCTTCTTCAGGAGCCACTGGCTCACAAAGAAGAGGAGGATCAGAAAGAGGAAATTTCGCATCGATTCAATGCCGGTAAGGAGTGCGCCCGTTCGGGCCTTCACGCGTTCAGACGACCGCGCGATGCAGCAGCACTTCGAACACGAAGCGGCTGCCCACATACGCGAGCAACAGCGCGGCGAACGAGGCCAGCACCCAGCGCAATGCGGCGCGTCCGCGCCAGCCCGAGACGCGGCGCGCGGTGAGCAATGCGCCGAACATCAGCCAGGAGACGAAGGCGAACACGGTTTTGTGATCGAAGCGCAGCGCGCGATCGACCAGTTGCTCGTTGAACGCGATACCCGACACGAGCGTGAGCGTGAGCAGCACGAAGCCCGCCGCGATCAGACGGAACAGCAGCTTTTCGAGCGTCAGAAGCGGCGGCAGCGTGTCGAGCCAGCTCGCGAGCCAGCCGTTGCCCGTATGACGCGTCGCCATGCCGCGCATGCGCTGCAGACGGCGTTCGAGCATCAGCATGAGGACGGCGTGCAGCGCGGCGATCGCGAAGAGTCCGTATGCGATGTTCGCGATCAGGAAGTGCAGCTTGAACATCGGCGCCGCGGAGTACGGCAGCACGCGCACGCCGCCGAAGATGAGCGGCAGCAGCGACGCGACGCACGCAAGCGGTAGCACGAGCAGGCGCAGGCCGTCGAGCGGAAAGAAGAAACTTTCGATCCAGTAGATGCCGGCACCGAGCCAGAACATCGCGGAGAGCGCGAACGCGAAGCCGAAGACCATTGCGTTCTGGGGGAAGATGGTCGTGTGCAGCAAGAGGCCGTGGACCAGCAACGCTATTAATAATAGAGCGCGCCCCAATCCGCCCATGCCCGCCGACATCTTCGGCGCCGCCGTTGGCGCCATGCCCGCAGGCACGCCGGCCAGCGCCGGCTCGACGGCCGTGTGGCGATGCGCGCGCCAGCCCGCTACGGCAAGTCCGCCGTAGAGAAGCGCAGTGAGGGCATACAGTACAATATCCATGTTCGAAGTTTACACTAGGCCCTTGAATCGCGACGTTTTCCCCCTTGCGGCAACGCAGGGCGCCGAGTCGTCCCGCGCTGAAAAAGGGCCGCATTCTCTACCTTTTCCCCATGCTCGATAACCTCACTCAACGGATGGCGCGCGTCGTCAAGACGCTACGCGGCGAGGCCCGGCTCACCGAGGCCAACACGCAGGAGATGCTGCGCGAGGTGCGGCTCGCGCTGCTCGAAGCGGACGTGGCGCTGCCGGTCGTGCGCGAGTTCATCGCGAAGGTGAAGGAAAAGGCGCTCGGCGAAGAAGTCGTGTCGAGTCTCTCGCCGGGTCAGGCGCTTGTCGGCGTCGTTCAGAAGGAACTGACGGCGGTGATCGGCGGCGATTACGAAGGCAAGGCCGCCGAGCTGAATCTCGCCGTCGCGCCGCCCGCCGTCATCCTGATGGCAGGCTTGCAGGGCGCGGGCAAGACGACTACGACGGGCAAACTCGCCAAGCTTCTGCGCGAGAAGAGCAAGAAGAAGGTGCTCACCGTGTCCGTCGACGTGTATCGCCCCGCCGCGATCCGCCAGTTGCAGACCGTGACCGAGCAGGTCGGCGCGGACTTTTTCCCGTCGGAAGCGAATCAGAAGCCTGCCGACATCGCGCGCGCGGCGATCGATTGGGCGAAGCGCCACTATCACGACGTCGTGATCGTCGATACGGCCGGTCGCCTCGGTATCGACGAAGCGATGATGAACGAGATCAGCGAGCTGCACGCGCTGCTCAAGCCCGCCGAAACGCTCTTCGTCGTCGATGCCATGCTCGGTCAGGACGCGGTCAACACCGCGAAGGCGTTCAACGACGCGCTGCCGCTCACCGGCGTCGTGCTCACGAAGCTCGACGGCGATTCGCGCGGCGGCGCGGCGCTCTCCGTGCGGCACGTCACCGGCAAGCCGATCAAGTTCGTCGGCGTCGCGGAAAAACTCGACGGGCTCGAAGTCTTCCATCCGGATCGCATGGCGAACCGGATTCTCGGCATGGGCGACATTCTCGCGCTCGTCGAGGAAGCGCAACGCGGCGTCGATCAGCAAGCGGCGCAGAAGCTCGCCGACAAGGTCAAGAAAGGCGGCGACTTCGACCTGAACGACTTCAAGGCACAACTGTCGCAGATGAAGAAGATGGGTGGCCTCTCGTCGCTCATGGACAAATTACCCGCGCAGTTCCAGCAGGCCGCGCAAGGCGCGGACATGAACAACGCGGAAAAGCAGATGCGCCGCATGGAAGGCATCATCAATTCGATGACGCTGCAGGAGCGCGCGAAGCCCGAGCTCATCAAGGCCGCGCGCAAGCGCCGCATCGCCGCCGGCGCGGGCGTGCACGTTCAGGAAGTGAACCGCATGCTCAATCAGTACGAACAGATGCGCGGCATGATGAAGAAGCTGAAAGGCGGCAATCTGCAGAAGATGATGCGCGGCATGAAAGGCATGCTGCCCGGCATGCGCTGAAACGCCCTCACCGAGCCCGCGCTCTTTCGCCCGACGTGGCGCAGAGCGCGGGTTTATCATATGGCGCACGCCGCCGTTTTTTTCCACACTAAGAAGTCAGCCTCTCCCCCGCTTTCCCTATGAATCGCGAAGAAGCCCTCCATATTTTCAGCCACTCCGAAGAGATCGTGACGGCTGACGAAGTCAACGCATCGATCGGCAAGATGGCTGCGGCCATCAAGACGGCGACGCAAGACGACTTCCCGCTCGTGCTCTCGGTCATGGGGGGCGCGGCCGTGTTCACCGGCATGCTGCTGCCGCATCTCGACTTCCCGCTCGAATTCGATTACATCCACCTGACGCGCTATCGCAACGCCATCAAGGGCGGCAGCGAAATGCAATGGCGCGTGGCGCCGGCGGAATCGGTGAAGGATCGCGTCGTGCTCGTGCTCGATGACATCCTCGACGAAGGCGAAACGATGGCCGCGATCCGCGACCGCATCATGGCAATGGGCGCGAAGACGTTCCTGTCCGCCGTGTTGTGCGAGAAGATCATTCCGAAGGCGAAGCCGCTGCGTCCGGATTTTTGTGGATTCGAGGTGCCGGATCGTTACGTCTTCGGATGCGGGATGGATGCGAAGGGCTACTGGCGGAATTTGCCGACGATTCGGGCACTGACCGAAGGCGCGTAACCGCTCTTCGAAACGACGTAAAAAAAGCGGCCGAGGCCGCTTTTTTTATAGCTGATGCACGAAAGTGCGTATACCCGTAAGCATCATCTCGACGGAAATCGCCACGAGCACGAGCCCCATCAAACGCTCGAACGCCGTGACCGCCCGCTCACCGAGCCACTGCTGGATCTTTTCCGCGAGGACCAGCACGATCGCGCAGACGATCATCGTCACCGACAGCGCGCCGATCCATTCGAGCATCTTGCCGGGCGCCTGCGAAGTCAGCAGCATCACCGTCGCGAGCGCGGAAGGGCCCGCCAGCGCGGGAATGGCGAGGGGCACGATCAGCGGCTCGCCGCCGCGCGAATCGCCGCCCATGGGGCCGTCCGGATGCGGGAAGATCATCCGCAGCGCGATGAGAAACAGCACGATCCCGCCGCCGATGCGCAACGACAGATCCGTGAGGTTCATCGCGCGCAGAAACCGATCGCCAGCCAGCATGAAAATCAGCAGGATGACGAACGCGATCGCGACTTCCCGCAGGATCACGACGCGGCGCCGCTCCTTGGCGACACCGCGCAGCGCGTTGATGAAGATCGGAATGTTGCCGAGCGGATCGGTGATCAGCAGCAGCAGGATCGTCGCCGACAGGAAGTTGTACTGCATTACTTCCCGAGCGCGGCTCGCACCTTTGCCGTGACGACGTCCGCCGCTTCATCGACCGGCAGCAGCGTGGCCTCTGTATCGCGACGGCCCTGATACTCGAGCTTGCCTTCCTTCAGCCCGCGATCGCCGATCACGATGCGATGCGGCACGCCGATCAGTTCCCAGTCCGCGAACATCACGCCCGGACGCTCCCCGCGATCGTCCAGGATCACGTCGATGCCCGCTTGCTGCAGCGTCGCGTAGAGCTTGTCAGCCTGCTCGCGCACGGCGTCGCTGCGGTCGTAGCCCATCGGGCAGATCACGACTTCGAACGGTGCGATGGCTTCCGGCCAGATGATGCCCTTGTCGTCGAAGTTCTGCTCGATCGCGGCGCCCAGCACGCGCGTCACGCCGATGCCGTAGCAGCCCATCTGCATCGGCGCGGGTTTGCCGTTTTCGTCGAGGAAGGTCGCGCCCATCGAATCGGAGTACTTCGTGCCGAGCTGGAACACGTGGCCCACTTCGATGCCACGGCAGATTTCGAGCGTACCTTTGCCATCCGGCGAGGGATCGCCCGCGACGACATTGCGGATGTCCGCCACTTCCGGCTCGGGCAGATCGCGGCCCCAGTTCACGCCGGTCGTGTGGTAATCGACCTCGTTCGTGCCGACAACGAAGTCGCTCATGTTCGCGACCGTGCGATCCGCGATCACGCGCACCGGCTTCTTCGTGCCGATCGGGCCGAGATAGCCCGGCGGCGTGCCGAACCATTCGATGATCTCGGCTTCCGTGGCGAAGCGATAACCCTTCAGGCCAGGCAGCTTGCCAGTCTTGATGTCGTTGAGCGAATGATCGCCGCGCAGCATCAGCAGCCAGATCGTGGGCTCGGCGCCTTCGTTGTCCGTCGCGAGAACGATCGACTTGATCGTGCGTTCGAGCGGAATGTTCAAAAGCTGCGCGACCGCTTCGCACTTCGCTGCGCCCGGCGTCGGCGTCTTCTTCAGTTCTTCCGTGGGTGCGGCGCGTTGCGCGATGAGCGGCAAGGCATCCGCGGCTTCGACGTTCGCTGCGAAGTCCGAGCTCGGGCAATAGGCGATGTCGTCCTCGCCCGTGTCCGCGATCACATGGAATTCATGCGAGCCGCTGCCGCCGATCGAGCCGTTGTCCGCCGCGACCGCCCGGAACTCCAGCCCGATGCGCGTGAAGATGCGCACATAGGCTTCGTACATCTTGCGATACGACTCGGCGAGACCGTCGAGATCCTTATCGAAGGAATAGGCGTCCTTCATGATGAATTCGCGGCCGCGCATCACGCCGAAGCGCGGGCGGATCTCGTCGCGGAATTTCGTTTGAACCTGGTAGAAGTTCACCGGCAACTGGCGATAGCTCTTGATCTCGCGGCGCGCGATGTCCGTGACGACTTCCTCGTGCGTCGGTCCCATTACGAAGTCCCGCTCGTGGCGATCCTTGAAGCGCAGCAGTTCGGGACCGTATTGCTCCCAGCGGCCCGACTCCTGCCACAGTTCGGCGGGCTGCACGGCGGGCATCAGCAACTCCAGCGCGCCCGCGCGGTTCATCTCTTCACGCACGATGGCTTCGACCTTGCGCACCGAGCGCAGGCCGATCGGCATGTAATCGTAGATGCCGCCCGCGACACGACGGATCATGCCGGCGCGCATCATGAGCTTGTGGCTGACGATCTCGGCGTCGGCGGGAGCTTCTTTCAGGGTGCCGATGAAGAAACGGGATGCTTTCATTCAAATTTTCCAAAAGCGGCGCGCGCTTCGGAGCCGTTGCGGCGCCGGAGCAAGCGAAACGAGGGTGAACGACGGAAACGGTCGACGGCATTGCAAGGAAGAAGATTTTGCCGTCTTCCGCGTGGCCTGGCAAAGCGCCTTGCACCCTGCTCGGGAAACGTGCCCCGAATTCGGGTTCGTGCCGGTGCGCGGGGTCCGTTAACTGTTTATAATCAAAGCAATTTTAAAGGATTTGAAGGTGGCTGTATGCTGGATCGTGAAGGCTTTCGCCCGAACGTCGGCATCATCCTCTTGAACGCGCGCAACGAAGTGTTTTGGGGCAAGCGGCTGCGTGAACATTCCTGGCAGTTTCCGCAAGGGGGCATCAAATACGGTGAGACCCCTGTGCAAGCGATGTATCGGGAGTTACACGAAGAAACCGGCCTGCTACCGGAGCATGTGAAAGTTGTTGGTCGCACGCGCGACTGGCTGCGTTACGAGGTGCCGGACAAGTTCATCAAGCGCGAGGTGCGCGGACATTATCGCGGTCAGAAACAGATCTGGTTTCTGCTGCGCATGGTGGGACGTGATTGCGACATCTGCCTGCGTGCGACGGACCATCCGGAGTTCGATGCCTGGCGCTGGAACGAGTATTGGGTACCGCTGGATGCGGTCATCGAGTTCAAGCGCGACGTTTATCAAATGGCTCTCACCGAGCTGTCCCGCTTCCTGCGGCGAACCAACTCCCGCGGCGAACGCGGCGAGCGAGCCGCGCATCATGGGCCGCGCTATCCACGCGTGCTCCAGACAATGACGATCGAAGCGCCTGCCGTTACTGCCTCCGGCGCGGCGGTTCAGGCAGAATGCACGGTCAGCGAAGAAGTGCATGTGATCGTGCAGCGCTCATCGTGAACCCGGGCGTGCGACTGATCGCAGCGGTTCCTCGCACACTTTGACACTCGACACGACTTCGATCGATGGCACGGCGAACTTCTCGCCGTGCCATTTCGCTTTGTTCCGCCGGGCGGGCGCTTCGTGTCCCGCGCGCATGTTTCCGGGAAAACTCAATTGAAAGTGAATGCCTCACTCGCGGTAATCGCGGCATCCGCGGCAGTGCTTGCCGTGCTCGCCGGCTGCTCCAGCAACAAAGGCCCGTCCACGCAGGACGACGGCGTCTTCACTTATCTGCTCGATCGCAAATCGACCTGGGCCGAGGAGAAGATCGACACCATGCCGCCTCTGCCGCAGGCGTCGAATCTGATCGCGTTCACCGTATCGCAGAACACGCCGCTCACGTTTTCCGTCGACAAGACGACGCTTACGGTCGGTCAGGATGGCGTCGTGCGTTATGTGATCGTCGCGACGAGCCCGGCGGGCGCGCGAAACGTCAACTATGAAGGCATTCGTTGCGACACCTACGAATGGCGCCGCTACGCGAGCATCAACGACGATCAGAACGGCTGGGATCAGGGTTCCGCGTTCGACTTCAAGCGTATCGAGAACGGCGAGCTGAACGCGTATCAGGCGGCGCTGTATCAGGACTACTTCTGCGCGAGCAAGCTGCCGGTCGGTACGGCGAAGCAGATCGTCAACAACATGCAGTACAAGCGCACGCAGAGCTCGATCAATCTGCGCTGATTTCACGGTGCGCCAAAGTGCAAAAAGCCCGCTGGATCAGCGGGCTTTTTCGTATCACACGAGCACCAGGTTGTCGCGATGGATCAACTCGGGCTCCAGCATGTAACCGAGCACCGTTTCGATTTCGCCGCTCGGCCGCCGATGAATCAGCCGCGCCTCCGAACTGCTGTAATTCGTGATGCCGCGTGCGACCTCCTGCCCTTGATCGTTGACGCAGGCGATCACCTCGCCGCGATCGAACGCGCCTTTCACGTCGATCACGCCGATCGGCAAAAGGCTCTTGCCGTCAGCGGTGAGCTTTTGCACCGCGCCGCCGTCGATCACGACGTGGCCGCGCACCTGCAAGTGATCCGCCATCCACTGCTTGCGCGCCGCGATGCGGGCCGTGCGCGCGATGAGCTGCGTGCCGATCAACTCGCCCGACGCGAGGCGCGTCAGCACATCGGCTTCGCGGCCGCTCGCGATCACCGTGTTCGCGCCGCTGTGCGCCGCGCGCTTCGCCGCGAGGATCTTGGTCAGCATGCCGCCGCGTCCGAGACTCGAGCCCGCGCCGCCGGCCATCTGCTCGAGCTCGGGCGTGCCGGCATCGGCTTGCTCGACGAGCGTCGCGTTCGGGTCCTTGCGCGGATCGGCGGTGAAGAGACCGCGTTGATCGGTGAGAATGACGAGCGCATCGCCTTCGATCAGGTTCGCGACGAGTGCGCCGAGCGTGTCGTTGTCGCCGAACTTGATTTCGTCGGTGATGACCGTGTCGTTCTCGTTGATGATCGGCACCGCGCCGAGGCGCAGCAACGTGAGCAGCGTCGAGCGCGCGTTCAGATAGCGTTCGCGGTCGGCGAGATCGGCATGCGTGAGCAGAATCTGCGCGGTGCGGATGCCGTGCGCGCCGAAACTGCTTTCGTAGACCTGCGCGAGGCCCATCTGTCCAACGGCGGCGGCCGCCTGCAGTTCGTCGATTTCACGCGGCCGCTTGGTCCAGCCGAGCCGGTGAATGCCTTCCGCAATCGCGCCCGAACTCACGAGCACGACTTCCTTGCCCTGCTCCCGCAGCGCCGCGATCTGCGACGCCCAGCGCGAGATTGCCGCGTGGTCGAGCCCGCGCCCGTCGTTGGTGACGAGGCTGGACCCAACTTTCACTACGATTCGCTTCGCAGCGGCGATGACCGAATGCATCGTGCGCTTTCTCCTCGTGGTAGCGTTTAATCCTTCGCTGCGTCGTCGCGAAAGCGCACGTCGGCGGCGAGATCTTCCGCTTCCGCCGCGCGCGACGCGTCCGAATGCTGCGAAATGTAGTCGTAGATGGCGTAGGTGAGCGCCTCGCAGCCCTGGCCCGTCAGCGCCGAAATTTCGAAAACCGGGCCGTCCCACTCGAAGCGGCCGACGAAATCGGCAATGCGCGCTTCGCGCTCGTCCTCGGGCACCATGTCGAGCTTGTTCAGCACGAGCCAGCGCGGTTTCTCGTAGAGCGACTCGTCGTACTTGCGCAGTTCGTTGACGATGGCCTTCGCTTCGGCGACGGGATCCACGTTTTCATCGAACGGGGCCATGTCGACGAGATGCAGCAGCACGCCGGTGCGCTGCAGGTGACGCAGGAAGCGATGCCCGAGCCCCGCGCCTTCCGCCGCGCCTTCGATCAGGCCGGGAATGTCGGCGATCACGAAGCTCTTGCTCGGCCCGACGCGCACCACGCCGAGATTCGGCGCGAGCGTCGTGAACGGATAATCCGCGATCTTCGGCCGCGCGTTCGACACCGACGAAATGAACGTCGATTTCCCCGCGTTCGGCATGCCGAGCAGACCCACGTCAGCCAGCACCTTCAGCTCGAGCTTGAGCATGCGGCGCTCGCCCGGCTTGCCGTCGGTCTTCTGACGCGGCGCGCGGTTGGTGCTCGACTTGAAATGCAGGTTGCCGAGTCCGCCCGCACCGCCCTGCGCGATCAACACTTGCTGGTTATGCTCGGTCAGATCGGCGATGATCTCGCCTGTTTCCTGATCCGAAATGATGGTGCCGACCGGCATGCGCAGCGTGATGTCGTCGCCGCCCTTGCCGTAGCAATCCGAGCCGCGGCCGTTTTCGCCGTTGCGCGCCTGATGCTTCTTGGAAAACCGATAGTCGATCAGCGTATTGATATTGCGATCGGCGACTGCGTAGACGCTGCCGCCGCGGCCGCCGTCGCCGCCGTCCGGCCCGCCGAACGGGACGAACTTTTCGCGGCGCATCGACGCGCTGCCATCTCCTCCGTCGCCGGCGATGACTTCGATCCTCGCTTCGTCAATGAACTTCATGCGTTGCTCCGTCCCGTGTACTTGCAGCTATTTTGCCGTGACCTGACGTTGCCGGTCACCGATATCCTTGAATTCATCCAATGCGCCGTTTGTACGCATCAAATGAAAAAGGCCCCGCGAACTTCGCGGGGCCTTTTTTCGGTCCTGAAGCCCGTGCGTAAAATTTACGCTGCCGGGACGACGACGACCGTGTGCTTCTTCGCGGCGCCCTTGGTCACGAACTTGACGTGACCGTCAGCCAGCGCAAACAGGGTGTGATCCTTGCCGATGCCGACATTCTCACCCGGATGCATGCGCGTGCCGCGCTGGCGAACGATGATGCCGCCCGCGTTGATTGCCTGGCCGCCGTACACCTTCACGCCGAGGCGTTTCGACTCTGAGTCGCGGCCGTTGCGGGAAGACCCGCCTGCTTTTTTGTGTGCCATTTCATTAGCTCCTTAACCGATATCTGTGCGGAACGATCGCGCCTTAGGCGTTGATCGCGTCGATGCGCAGTTCGGTGTAGTTCTGGCGGTGGCCAGCGTGCTTTTGATAGTGCTTCCGGCGACGCATCTTGAAGATGGTCACTTTCTTGTGACGACCTTGCGACACGACGGTAGCCTTGACGGAAGCCCCACCCACCAGCGGCGTACCGAACTTAATCGATTCGCCTTCGCCTACTGCGAGAACCTGGTCGAGCGTGATTTCAGCGTCAATGTCTGCCGGTATCTGTTCTACTTTCAATTTTTCGCCAACGGCAACCTTGTACTGCTTGCCGCCGGTTTTTATGACCGCGTACATTGAGAACCTCACTCAAAATTCTTTTTCCACGCACCACGCGGGGAAAACACGCGATTATACATAGGGTTACGCTCGACGTCAAAGTGTCGTGACGTCTCCCGCGCGCGCGGCACGGCACGCGATCCGGCCCCCAACCTCGGCGAAAATGGAGCGAATCATGTCTGAATTTCGCCGACGTCGCGCGAATCGACGCAGCCAAGTCCCGTCGTCTGTCGGATTCGCCTTATAATCCGCCGGATTACCTTTACTGCCGATCATGTCGTCCACCGCCACTTCCTTCCCCAACGCCGCCGCGCTGCTCGCCCCGATCGCCGAGGACATGCAGCACGTCAATCGCGTCATCCGGCAGCGCCTGGCATCAGAAGTGATGCTGATCAACCAGATCTCGGAGTACATCATCGGGGCGGGCGGCAAGCGGCTGCGTCCGGCGCTGTTGCTCCTCGTCTCCGGCGCGCTGGGCGACACGACCGGGCATCGCCACGAACTGGCCGCCGTGGTGGAGTTCATCCATACGGCAACGCTGCTGCACGACGACGTCGTCGACGAATCCGATCTGCGGCGCGGCCGCAAGACTGCCAATGCGCTGTTCGGCAACGCGGCGAGCGTGCTGGTCGGTGACTTCCTGTACTCGCGCTCGTTCGAAATGATGGTGAGCGTCGGCAAGATGCGCGTGATGGAAATTCTCTCCGTCGCGACCAACATCATTTCCGAGGGAGAAGTCCTGCAGCTGCTCAACATGCACGACCCGGACGTGGACGAAGCGCGCTACATGCAAGTGATTCGCTACAAGACGGCGAAGCTGTTCGAAGCGGCCGCGCAACTCGGCGCGGTGCTCTCGGGCGCGGATGCGCGCACCGAAGCGGCGGCGGCGGAGTACGGCCGGCGCATCGGCACCGCGTTCCAGATCATGGACGACTGGCTCGATTACACGGGCACGCCGGAATCGATGGGCAAGAACGCCGGCGACGACCTGCGCGAAGGCAAGCCTACGTTGCCGCTCATCTATCTCATGGAACACGGCACGCCGGAGCAGGCGGCGCTCGCGCGCGAAGCGATCGAGCAAGGCGGCACGGATCGTTTCGAGACGATCTTCGACGCGATCACCACGTCCGGCGCACTCGATCACACGCTCGAATGCGCGCGCAAGGAAGCAGAAGCAGCGGCGAAAGCGATTTCTTCATTTCCCTCTTCCATCTACAAAGAGAGCCTGCTAGAATTATGTTCTTACTCGACGTCGAGACAGTCTTAAACGAGACTGAGACGGCGTAAGAGTCCAAGTTGGTCGAATTCGGGGTGTAGCTTAGCCTGGTAGAGCGCTACGTTCGGGACGTAGAGGCCGGAGGTTCGAATCCTCTCACCCCGACCAGAATTGCAAAAACCCGCATGGTTCGCCATGCGGGTTTTTTATTTCCGGCAAAGAAAACCGCGTACGCTTGCCAAACGGCCAGGGCTGGCTTTCCTGCCCCGTCTGCTATATTGCCTCCCATCTCCGCCCCTACTCGATCACCGCGTGGACAACCTTCCCTTATGGGCGCAAATTTGCGCCATCTTTCTGCTTCTCTTCCTTTCCGGCTTCTTCTCGATTTCCGAAACGTCGATGATGGCGCTCAATCGCCATCGCCTGAAATATCTGGCGAGCCAGGGGTCGCTACGCGCCCGCACGACGCAAGGGCTGCTCGCCAAGACTGACCAGCTTCTCTCCGTGATCCTGATCGGGAACAACCTGATCAACACGATCATCCCCGTGCTCACGACATCGATCGCGCTGCGCACCTTCGGTCATAACAACCTCGTCCTGTCGATCACGACGGGCGTCATCGCGTTCCTGATCATCGTGTTCGCGGAAATCGCGCCGAAGATCGTCGGCGCGACGTATCCCGAGAAAGTCGCGCTTCCCGCAAGCCTCGTGCTCGCGCCGCTCATGCGCATCGCGCGGCCGCTGATCTGGTTCGTCAACCTGTTCGCCAATGCGATTCTCGCCGCGCTCCACATCAACACGAAAAACAAGCGCGATCAGCGGATTTCGCCGGAAGAACTGCGCACCATCGTGCTCGAAACCGGCAGCTTCATGCCGACCAAGCACCGCAGCATCCTGCTCAATCTGTTCGATCTGGAGAACATCACCGTTGACGACGTGATGATCCCGCGCCGGCGCATCGAAGCGCTCGACTTCGACGCGCCCTTCGAACAGATCCTGCATCAGCTCGAGACGTGCTATCACAACAAGCTGGTCGTCTTCCAGGGCGATATCGACCGGGTGCTCGGCATCCTGCATGTACGCAAGACGCTCTCCGCGCTGCATAACCAGGAGCTCGAACGCGAAACGCTGCGCGAGCTGCTCACCGAGCCTTACTTCGTGCCGGCGGGCACTCCGGTGTTCCAGCAACTGCAGTTCTTCCAGGAAAGCGGTCACCGTATCGCGATCGTGGTCGACGAATACGGTGAATTGCAGGGGCTCTTAACGCCCGAGGACATCATCGAGGAGCTGATCGGCGAGTTCACGACGACGATCCCGCGCGGCACCGGCTCGCGCGGCGGCTGGGACGAGAATGGCGAATGCATCGTCGCGGGCAGCATGCCGCTGCGCGAACTGAACCGCTGGCTGCATCTGACGCTGCCGACGGACGGCCCGAAGACGCTCAACGGCCTAATCCTCGAAACGCTCGAAGACATCCCGGACGGCGACGTGTCGGTGCGCATCGCGGGTGTGACCTTCGAAGTCATGCGCAGCGACGATCAGGCGATCCGCACCGTCAAGATTTTCCGTCCGCTCGGGCCCGAGAAACGCGCGCTGCGTTAGCCATTCGGACGACTGGGCGGGGGCGATGCCGGGCGGGATGATCGGACCATCTCGACTCCGACGTCCCGACGCCCATGACTTCCCCTTCCCGCGACGCTTTCGACACGTTCGCGCGCCAGGCCCGCACGTCCGAGGCGGCCCGCGATAGCGCATCCGATCACGAAACGCCCGCCGTCTCGCTGCTCACCGAGACCCTGCGCGAGGCCGCCGAGCGCGGCGCATCCGACATCCATGTCGAGCCATCGGAGCACGACTGGCGCATCAGGCTGCGCGTCGATGGTGCGCTGCATGTGTTGAAGCGTCCGCCGCCGCACCTGCGCGACGCGTTTGTCACGCGCATCAAGGTGCTGGCGCGCATGGACATCGCCGAGCGGCGCATGCCGCAGGACGGTCGGCTGCGTCTGACTCTTCCGGGCGGGCGGATCGGCGACTATCGCGTCAACTCGCTGCCGACACTCTTCGGCGAGAAGCTCGTGCTGCGGCGCCTCGACGCGCTGCCGCCCGATCTGTCGCTCGCCGCGCTCGGCCTCGATGATGCGCAAAGCGGCACGGTCGAATCGGCGATTCGCGCTCCGCACGGTCTCATCCTCGTGACCGGCCCGACCGGCAGCGGCAAGACCCTCTCGCTCTACTGCTTCCTTCAAATGCTCAACGCCGAAGCGCGCAACGTGTGCTCCGTCGAAGATCCCGTCGAGATCCAGCTCGCGGGCATCAATCAGGTGAGCGTGCGCGAATAGGCGGGGCTGACCTTCGCCGTGGCGCTGCGCGCGTTCATGCGTCAGGATCCGGACGTGATCATGGTCGGCGAAATTCGCGACGCAGAAACCGCGGATGTCGCGGTGAAGGCCGCGCAGACGGGACACCTCGTGCTCTCGACCCTGCATACCAACGATGCACCGGCCGCGATCGCGCGGCTCATCGATATCGGCGTGGCGCCCTACAACCTCGCGTCCGCGCTCAGGCTCGTCACCGCGCAACGGCTCGTGCGCAAGCTGTGCGAATCCTGCCGCACGCCATCGGCGCTGCCCCTCACGGACGGATTTCATCCGTTCGAAGCGCGCGGCTGTCCGGCGTGTCATGGCATCGGTTATCGCGGGCGGGTGGGCGTGCATCAGGTGATGCCAGTATCGGATGAACTACGGGAACTGATCGTCTCACGCGCGGCAACACATGCAATCGCGCGCGCGGCGCAGGCGCAAGGCATGCCCTCGCTACGCGACGCAGCCTTCGCCCGCGTCCGCGAAGGCGCGACGAGCGTCGCCGAACCAGCCGAAGCGACGGAGACCGAATAATGAGTCACGCGCCCGAATTGCGTTTCGCCTGGCGTGGCATGGATAGCGAAGGCCGGCCAAAGCAGGGAAAGATCATTGCCGCCGACGCGCTCTCGGCCCGCAGCTCGCTGCGTCGGGAAGGCGTGATCGTCACCGGACTCGACATGCTCGGTGCCGCGCCGCCGCCCAAAGCGAAGACGACGGAGGTGACCGTTTTCACACGGCAGCTCGCCGGCCTGCTGCGCGCAGGCCTGCCGCTCGCTGGGGCGCTCGAATTGCTGGCCGGCAGTGCGACGGGCGGCGGACTGCCGCGCATCGTGCGCGCATTGACTCGCGACATCACGCGTGGCGTGCCGTTCTCAGCTGCACTCGCCGCGCATCCCGCGGCGTTCGGCCCGCTGTACTGCCAGTTGGTGTCGGTTGGCGAAGTGGCAGGCGCGCTGCCGTCCGTGCTCGCCCGGCTTGCCGACGATCGCGAGCGCGCCGCATCGCAACGCGCCAGACTGCGCGCCGCCCTCACCTATCCGGTCATGGTGCTGCTGCTTTCGCTCGCGATCACCGCAGGTTTGCTGGTCGGCGTCGTGCCGACATTCAAGACGATCTTCGACGGCTTCGGCGCCGCGCTGCCCGCGCCGACGCGTTTCGTGCTCGCACTGTCGGACGGCGTCGCGCATGCTGGCGTGCCGTTCGTCCTCGCGTGCGTATGCGCGGCGGTTGTGGTGTCGCGCTGGATGAAGCGTTCGCCGGATGCGCGCGAAACCGTCGATCGCGCGGCGCTGCGCCTGCCGCTCGCAGGCAGGTTGCTGCGCTCCCTTGCAGTCGCCCGATGGAGCCGCGCGCTCGGGACGCTGCTCTCGGCGGGCACGCCGCTGTCGGATGCTTTCGACTCGCTCACGCACGCCACGGGCAATCGCGTATTCGACGCCGCCACGGTCAACATCGCCGCGCGCCTGCGCAATGGCGAGCGCCTCGCGGTCGCCATGGGCGCCGCCGGCTGCTTTCCGCAAGATGTCGTGCAGCCGATCGCGGTCGCCGAAGAATCGGGCTCGCTCGACGCGATGCTCCTCGATCTCGCCACGCTGGCGGACCGTCAGGTGGACGAGCGCATCGGCGCGTTCGCGAGCCTGTGCGAGCCGATCGTCATCGCGCTGCTGGGCGCGCTCGTGGGTGGACTCGTCATCGCGATGTATCTTCCTATCATTCAGCTCGGCAACGTGGTGTAGCATCGCGGGCCAAAGCAACCGTTCGTCCATCATGCAGCCTTCGTTCGATCCGTCCGCCGCGCATTTCGCAAGCCGCTATCTGGCGGCGTTCGCCGCGCTCCCCGTCGCCATGCAGTACGGGTTCGCTGTCGTGTTCGGTCTCGTGATCGGCAGTTTTCTCACCGTCGTCGTGCATCGCCTGCCGGTCATGCTCGAGCGCGCATGGCGCGCCGAAGTCGACGCGACGATTCCTGAAGCTCCCGAATCCGGCAAACGCGCCGCCGCCGATTCGCACCCCGAACGCTTCAATCTCGCGGTGCCGCGCAGTGCATGCCCGCATTGCAAGCATGTGCTGCGCGCGTGGGAAAACATTCCCGTCATCAGCTATCTCGCATTGCGCGGGCGCTGCTCGGCGTGCGGCGCGCGCGTGAGCCCGCGTTATCCGCTGATCGAACTCGCAAGCGGCGCGCTCGCGGCGCTCTCGCTCTACGCCTACGGCCCCGCGTGGCCGGCTCTGGCCGCGTTCGGACTGTGTGCGACCTTGCTGACGGCCGGCCTCATCGATTACGACACGCGCTATCTTCCCGATGTGCTGACGCTTCCCCTGCTGTGGGCGGGACTCATCGTCAATTTCGGCGAAGGCGGATTCGCGACGCTTCACGACGCCGTAACGGGCGCGATCGTCGGTTATCTTTTTCTGTGGTGCGTGTACTGGCTCTTCAAGCTCGTGCGCGGCGTGGAAGGCATGGGCTACGGCGACTTCAAACTGCTCGCCGCGATCGGCGCGTGGCTCGGCTGGTCCGCACTCGCGCAAGTGGTCCTGATCGCTGCCGTAGCGGGCGCGGCGGTCGGCATCGTTGCGACGTGGCGCAAGCGCATGCGTTTCGAGGAGCCCTTGCCGTTCGGGCCGTTTCTCGCGGCGGGCGGAGTCATCACGCTCTTCGTCGGCACACCGCTCTATTCATTGTTGGGATGATCGAAGGGAGCAACGGATGTTCAGCATTGGTCTTACCGGCGGCATCGGCAGCGGCAAGAGCACCGTCGCCGATCTCTTCGCGGCGCGCGGCGTACCGCTTATCGATACGGATCTGATCGCGCACCAGATCACCGCGCCGGGCGGCGTCGCGATGCCGCTCATCGCGAGCGAATTCGGCGACAATTTCATCGCCGAAGACGGCTCGCTCGATCGCGCGAAGATGCGCGGGCTCGTTTTCGCCGACGACACTGCGAAAGCGCGGCTCGAACATATCGTGCATCCGTTGATTCGCGCTGAAACCGAGCGACAGAGACTTGCGGCGCAAGGTGCGTATCACATCGTGGTCGTGCCGCTGCTGGTCGAGTCGGGCGAATGGGCTGCACGCGTGTCACGTGTGCTCGTCGTGGATTGTCCGGTCGAGACGCAGATCGCCCGCGTCATGCGGCGCAATGGCTTCACGCGAGAACAGGTACTCGCGATCATCGCGAAGCAGGCGTCTCGCGAAGCGCGACTCGCCGCAGCGGACGATATCGTCATCAACGACGAAACGGCCACGCACGACGCACTGGCGCAGCAAGTCGACGCGCTGCACGCGCGTTATTTGTCGCTGTCATCCGGATAAGGTGAGCCGATCGCCTGAGTTAGCCAAATCGTCGAAAAGTTCCCGAATTTGCGCCAAAACAAGCACTTTCGCGAGCGAATATGCCCCGATTTGCTAGGGTGAGGATGCGGCATTAGAATGTGCTCACTTCCGCTCATGGAAGCAACCGACCCACGCCGAGGCGAGCGCGCTTGATCCTTTACGAGTATCCCTTCAACGAGCGAATCCGGACGCTGCTGCGCCTCGAAGACCTGTTCGAGCGCTTCACGTTCTTTCTGACTCAGGAAGACGCGCGAGAACATCACGTCGCGCTCACGACACTCTTTGAGATCGCCGAAGTCGCTGGCCGCACGGATCTCAAGGCCGACCTCATGAAGGAACTGGAGCGGCAGCGTCAGACGCTCGCGCCGTTCCGTGGCAATCCTGGAATCGAACAGGAAGCGCTCGAAGCGGTGCTCGGCGAAATCGAGCAAACGCTCGGCGGCCTCACCGACATGCATGGCAAGACCGGTCAGCATCTCGCCGACAACGAATGGCTCGCGAGCATCCGCAGCCGCACGATCATTCCGGGCGGAACATGCAAGTTCGATCTGCCGTCGTATTACGCGTGGCAGCAGTTGCCCGTCGAAGAACGGCGTCAGGACATCGCGAAGTGGGTCATGCCGATGCTCGCGTTACGCGACGCGGCGGCCATCGTGTTGCGGCTCGCGCGTGAATCGGGTCAGGCGTCGAAAGTCATGGCGATGCAGGGCAGCTATCAGCAGATGTTGTCCGGCCGCACCTATCAACTGATGCAAGTGCGCGTTTCGCCGGACACTCGCGTGATTCCCGAAGCGAGCGCGAACAAGTACATGCTGTGGGTCCGCTTCACGGTGCAGGACGGCGATCTGAAGCCGCGCGCCGTGGACGTGGACGTCCCCTTCCATCTGACGCTTTGCAGCCTTTGAATAGAATCAGCCGGCCCTATATGGATCAGATGTCGAACAAAGCCGGCGCGATTCGCCACGTCTTACCGTCATGACCACTGTCGTCAAATGCCCGACCTGCGGCAAGGATGTCCGCTGGGTTCCGGAAAACCGCTTTCGCCCATTCTGCTCCGAGCGCTGCAAGCAGATCGATCTGGGCGCGTGGGCGGCCGAGAAGTACAAAATTTCGGGTAATTCACAGGAAACGCCGCCGGACGACGATACGCGCGGCGGCCTGAACTGACCTTCGCTCGCGCTTATTCGCGCTCTTCCTCTTCGAGCCATTCGAGGATCGGAATAGCCGCAGGCAGAAGCGGAGCGACATCGACAGGAAGCGTTTGCCAGGCAATCGCCTGGCCTTCACGTCCGAGCGGCGTGCCCTTCCAGTCCGTCACCTTGCAGAAAAAAAGACGCACGTACGCGTGCGGGTAATCGTGCTCGAGCGTGCGCCAAAGCTGACATGCGGTGACGTCGATGCCGAGTTCCTCGTGCAATTCGCGCCCAAGTGCCGTCTCGATGCTCTCGCCCGGCTCGAGCTTGCCGCCGGGAAACTCCCAGTAGCCTTCGTACGGCTTGCCAGCGGGCCGCTGCGCGAGCAGATAACGCCCGTCGTGCTGCACCATCACGCCGACGGCCACTTCCGTTACCTTGCGGCCATCGGGCGCGATGTCGCTCTTCGAATCGGTCATTGCTTGCGTCCCGACCAGTCGCGCGCGAATTGCCACGCGACGCGCCCCGACCGCGACCCGCGTTCCAGCGCCCACACGAGAGCGTCGCCGCGAGCGCTTTCGACTTCAGCTTCATGGCAGCCGAAGTGCTTAAGCCAATGCGCGACGATCGACAGATAGTCGTCCTGCTTGAAAGGATAGAAGCTGACCCACAGCCCGAAGCGTTCGGACAGCGAGATCTTTTCCTCGACCACTTCGCCGGGGTGAATCTCGCCATCGGACGTGTGCTTGTACGTCTCGTTGTCGCTCATGTATTCCGGCAACAAATGACGGCGATTCGACGTCGCGTAGATCAGCACGTTGTCCGATTGCGCCGCGACGGAACCGTCGAGCGCGACCTTCAGCGCCTTGTAGCCCGACTCGCCTTCCTCGAAGGAAAGGTCGTCGCAGAACACGAGGAAGCGCTCGGGCCGCGTCGAGATCAGATCGACGATATCGCCGAGATCGTGCAGATCGTCCTTGTCGACTTCGATGAGACGCAGACCGTCCTTCGAATAAGCGTTCAGACACGCCTTGATCAGTGACGACTTGCCCGTGCCGCGCGCGCCCGTCAGCAAAACATTGTTCGCGGGCAACTTGTTCACGAACTGCTGCGTGTTCTGTTGGATCAGGCCTTTTTGACGATCGATGTTCTGCAGGTCGTCGAGCGAGATTTGCGAGATCGCCGGCACGGGTTGCAGGAAACCACGCCCCTGACGCTTGCGCCAGCGAAACGCCACCGCGGATTCCCAATCGATATCGGGCGCCGCCGGCGGCAACATGCCTTCGATGCGCGCCAGCACCGCCTCGGCGCGCGTGAGAAATTGTTCGAGCTTGTCCATGTTCGTATCGATGCGCGTCGCTTTTACGAGCGATAGTCGGCGTTGATGCTGACGTAGTCGTGCGAGAGGTCGCAGGTCCAGATCGTTGCGTTCGCAGTGCCGCGTCCGAGCAGCACACGAATCGCGATTTCGCTCTTCTTCATCACACGCTGGCCGTCTTCTTCCTTGTACTCGGGATTGCGCCCGCCCGACTTCGCAACGAGAACGTCATCGAGATAAAGATCAATCTTGCCGACGTCGAGATCCGTCACGCCCGCATACCCGATCGCCGCGAGAATGCGGCCGAGGTTCGGATCGGAGGCGTAAAACGCGGTCTTCACGAGCGGCGAATGGCCGATCGCGTACGCGATCTGACGGCATTCCGCCGCGTCCTTGCCGCCTTCCACCGTGATCGTCATGAACTTCGTCGCGCCTTCGCCGTCGCGCACGATGAGTTGCGCGAGTTCCTGCGCCACTTCGGTCACCGCGTCGCGCAGTGCGGCGTAGGCGGGCGAGTCCGTCGACGTGATCGCGGGCAGGCTCGACTTGCCCGATGCGATCAGGATGAACGAATCGTTGGTCGATGTATCGCCGTCGATGGTGATGCAGTTGAACGAGCGATCCGCAACGTGCTTGACCAGTTGATCCAGCACGGGCTGCGCCACGTTGGCATCGAACGCGAGGAAGCCGAGCATTGTCGCCATGTTCGGCTTGATCATGCCCGCGCCCTTGCTGATACCCGACAGCGTGACGACGTGACCGTCGATCGTCACCTGACGCGACGATGCCTTCGGCAGCGTGTCCGTCGTCATGATGGCTTGCGCGGCGTCGAACCAGTGCGAGGCCTTCTGATTCGCGAGCGCGGCGGGCAGGCCGGCTTTCAGACGATCGACCGGCAGCGGCTCGAGAATCACGCCCGTCGAGAACGGCAGGATCTGTTGCGCATCGAGGCCCGCAAGCCGCGCGAGTTCCGCACACGTCTCGCGTGCGTGCGCCATGCCCGGCTCGCCCGTGCCGGCGTTCGCGTTGCCGGTGTTCACGATGAGCGCGCGAATGCTCTTGCCGCTCTTCGCCACGGCTGCCAGATGCTCGCGGCACACGGTGACGGGCGCGGCGCAGAATCGATTCTGCGTGAACACGCCCGCGACGCTCGCGCCTTCATCGACGCGAATGACGAGCACATCCTTGCGATTGGGCTTGCGGATATTCGCCTCGGCCCAGCCGAGCGTGACGCCGGCGACGGGATGAAGCGCTGCGGGATCGATCGAGGGGAAGTTGACGGCCATGTTCGCGTCTCGCTGAAGGTGGCGAGTGCCGGTTGGCTGACCGGCACGCTTTGAAAGACTGACGCCGCTCCGCTGAGCGGGACGGCGCCGTGAAATATTGGACCTGCAAAGACAAACGACGCATCGCTGCGTCGCTTGAGTCTGGTCAGCAGCCGATCAAGCCAGCTTGCCGTGACAGTTTTTGTACTTCTTGCCGCTTCCGCATGGGCACGGATCGTTGCGGCCGACCTTCGGCACGTCGTCCGACGGGCGCGTCACGACGCTGATGTCGTCGCCGGCGGCCATTGCCTGGCTAACCATCTGCGCGGTCGCGCTCGCCGCGGCTGTGGCGGGCGTCGGTTCCGCGGCCGGCGCGTTGAAGTCCGCGTGCGTGAACGACACGTTCTCGAGATGGCTGCCCTTCTCTTCGTACTGTTCGGCGGCTTCCTCGAGTTGTTCCGGCGACTGGATCTGCACGTTCATCACGACGCGCGTGACTTCCTGCTTGACCGCATCGAGCATCGCGGCGAAGAGCTCGAACGCCTCGCGCTTGTATTCCTGCTTCGGATTCTTCTGCGCATAGCCGCGCAGATGGATGCCCTGACGCAGGTGATCGAGCGCGGCGAGGTGCTCGCGCCAGCGGCTGTCGAGCGTCTGCAGCATGATCGAGCGTTCGAACGCGCTGAACGACTCGCGGCCCACGAGCGCGACCTTCGCTTCGTACGCTTCGTCGGCGGCGGCGAGCACGGCTTCGCAGATCTCTTCGGCGTCGATCGAGTTCGACTCGTTGATCATCTCCTGCACGGCGAGGTCGAGGGACCAGTCGTTGCGCAGCACTTCTTCCAGTTCCGGCGCTTCCCACTGCTCCTCGATGCTGCCGGCCGGCACGAAGGTGCGCACGACGTCGCCGATCACGCTCTGACGCATCGCGGCGATGGTTTCCTGGACGTCGTTCGCTTCGAGCAGTTCGTTGCGCTGCTGGTAGATCACCTTGCGCTGATCGTTGGCGACGTCGTCATATTCGAGCAGTTGCTTGCGGATATCGAAGTTACGCGCTTCGACCTTGCGCTGCGCGCCTTCGATCGAGCGCGTGACCATGCCCGCTTCGATCGGCTCGCCTTCCGGCATCTTCAGGCGATCCATGATCGCGCGCACGCGGTCGCCCGCGAAAATGCGCAGGAGCGGATCATCCAGCGACAAATAGAAGCGCGACGAACCCGGATCGCCCTGACGGCCCGCGCGGCCGCGCAACTGGTTGTCGATACGGCGCGACTCGTGACGCTCCGTGCCGATGATATGCAGGCCGCCCGCGGCCTTCACGTGATCGTGGAGCGTCTGCCATTCGTCGTGCAACTTCTGGATGCGCGTGGCTTTCTCGTTCTCGGGGATCGACAGATCCGCTTCGATGAACGACGCCTGCTTCTCGACGTTGCCGCCGAGCACGATGTCCGTCCCGCGACCGGCCATGTTCGTCGCAATCGTGACGACGCCCGGACGGCCCGCTTCCGCGACGATCGCGGCTTCGCGCGCGTGCTGCTTCGCGTTGAGCACCTCGTGCTTCACGCCCGCCTGAGTGAGCAGGCCGGACAGCAGTTCGGACGCTTCGATCGACGTCGTGCCGACGAGCGTCGGCTGACCGCGTTCGACGCAATCGCGGATGTCGCGAATGACCGCGTCATAGCGTTCCTTCGACGTCTTGTAGATCTGATCCTGCTTGTCGACGCGCTTCGGCGGACGGTTGGTCGGAATCACGACCGTTTCGAGGCCGTAGATCTCGTTGAATTCGTACGCTTCCGTATCCGCGGTGCCGGTCATGCCGGACAGCTTCGCGTACATGCGGAAGTAGTTCTGCAGCGTGATGGACGCAAGCGTCTGGTTCTCGGCCTGAATCTGGACGTGTTCCTTCGCTTCGACGGCCTGGTGCAGACCGTCCGACCAGCGGCGGCCCGTCATCATGCGGCCCGTGAATTCGTCGACGATCACGACTTCGCCGTTCTGCACGACGTAGTGCTGATCGCGCAGGAAGAGCGTATGCGCGCGCAACGCGGCATAGATGTGGTGCATCAGCGTGATGTTCTGCGGCGCATAGAGGCTCTCGCCTTCGCCGATCAGGCCCCACTCGGCGAGCAGACGCTCGGCCTTTTCGTGGCCCGATTCCGTCAGGAACACCTGGCGCGCCTTTTCATCGAGCGTATAGTCGCCCGGCTTCTCGACGCCCGTGCCGTCTGCCTTTTCCTCGCCGATCTGTTGCTCGAGCAGCGGCGGCAGCGCGTTCATGCGCACGTAGAGATCGGTGTGGTCTTCCGCCTGGCCGGAGATGATGAGCGGCGTACGCGCTTCGTCGATGAGGATCGAGTCCACTTCGTCGACGATCGCGAAATTGAGCGGCCGCTGCACGCGCGCGGTGGTCTCGTAGACCATGTTGTCGCGCAGATAGTCGAAGCCGAACTCGTTGTTCGTGCCGTAGGTGATGTCCGCCGCGTACGCTTCCTGTTTCTGCGAATGCTCCATCTGCGACAGGTTCACGCCGCACGAGAGCCCGAGGAAGTTGTAGAGACGCGCCATCCATTCGGCGTCGCGCTGTGCGAGGTAATCGTTCACCGTGACGACGTGCACGCCGCGGCCCGACAGCGCGTTCAGATACGCGGCGAGCGTCGCGACGAGCGTCTTGCCCTCGCCGGTGCGCATTTCGGCGATCTTGCCGTAGTGCAGGACCATGCCGCCGATGAGCTGTACGTCGAAGTGGCGCATCTTCAGCACGCGCTTGCTCGCTTCGCGGCAGACGGCGAACGCCTCGGGCAGGATCACGTCGAGCGATTCGCCGCCCGCGACACGCTGGCGGAACTCGTCGGTCTTGGCGCGCAGCTGGTCGTCCGAGTACTTCTCGACGGTCGGCTCAAGGGCATTGATCGCCGCAACGGTCTTTTGATAGTGCTTGACCAGCCGCTGATTGCGGCTGCCAAAAATCTTCTGAAGGAAACCGGTCGTCATCGGATCAGTGTCTGCGTCGCGGCTTCGGACGGGCGCATGTGCAAGCTGCGTCCGGGCTCGGAGAACCTCGGCGACTTAAGTCCATAGGGTGAAATTCGAATCGGGAATTTTAGCACGCGAGCTTGGCAGACCTTGCGTCGGCGTACCCGCGCGCGCGTCGGCGGGGCGCGACAGTCAACGGGTTGAAAGCTTTCCGGCAAGCAACGCCGGAAAAGGCTGTCGACCGGGAACAATAACTTGCGTCGCGTACAATCGAACCGTCCCGTCGGGCGTCCACCTAAAAAAATGAGCCGCTTTTCTACAAATTCAAGGTCGCGTTTCGATCCACGCAGGCCGCAAGCCGTCGCAGACGTGCTCGATCGCACCGATGCGTTTCGCGCGCTGCGTGCGGGTGTCGAGCAAGTGGCGGCGCTGCAGCGCGATTTGAGCGCGCTCTTGCCGGATTATCTGGCGTCGAACGTGGAGCCGGGATTCATCAAAGAGGGCGTGCTCGCGCTCTTCGCTGCGCATAACGCGCTCGCCGCGCGTCTGCGGCATCTGGAACCGCGTCTGCTCTCGGATCTTCAGCAGCGCGGCTGGGCCGTCAACGCGCTGAAGATTCGAGTGCGTCCTCAATCGATGAAAGAACCCGCGCCGCCGAAGCAGGCCCGGATGTCGCCGGCAGGCGCTTCGGCGTTGCAGGAACTGGCCGAGACGCTGGAGCCGTCGCCGCTGCAGGAAGCGCTCGCGCGGATGGCTTCACGTCATCAGGGGCGCACGCAAAAAAAATGAGCGGTGCTTTCGCTGCCGCTCATCTCTGACCACTGAATCAATGCTTTAAATCAGGCAAATGCCGTCTGCGTATCGAATCCGAAACCGCGCGGCGCCTTCTGCGTATCCTCGAACGTAACGACTTCATAAGCGTCTTCGTTCGCGAGCAACTCGCGCAGCAGCATGTTGTTCATCGCGTGGCCGCCCTTGTACGCCTTGTACGACGCCAGCAACGGATGGCCGACCACGTACAGGTCGCCGATCGCGTCGAGCATCTTGTGCTTCACGAATTCGTCGTCGTAGCGCAGGCCGTCATTGTTCAGGATGCGGTATTCGTCCAGCACGATTGCGTTGTCCATGCTGCCGCCGCGTGCGAGTCCCAGTTCACGCATCATCTCGACTTCGTGCGCGAAGCCGAACGTGCGTGCGCGGGCGATTTCGCGCACGTAGGAAGTCGTCGCGAAGTCCACTTCGAGCGCTTGTCCGGTTTTATCGACGGCCGGATGGCGGAAGTCGATGGTGAAGCTCAACTTGAAGCCGAAATACGGTTCGAGACGGGCGAACTTGTCGCCGTCGCGCACTTCGACGGGCTTCGTCACCTTGATGAACTGCTTCGGCGCGTTCTGCTCTTCGATACCCGCGGACTGGATGAGAAACACGAACGAAGCCGCGCTGCCGTCCATGATCGGGATTTCCTCAGCGGTCACATCGACATACAGGTTGTCGATGCCGAGACCCGCACACGCCGACATCAAGTGCTCGATGGTTGACACGCGCGCGCCATCCTTCTGCAAAACGGATGCGAGACGGGTATCGCCGATTGCCATTGCGGACGCGGGGATGTCGACCGGCTCGGGCAGGTCGATGCGCGAAAAAACGATGCCCGTGCCAATCGGTGCGGGGCGCAGAGTCAGATTGACCTTGCGACCGGAATGGAGCCCGATCCCCACGGTTTTGACGACGGTCTTGATTGTTCGCTGCTTCAACATGATGTTCTTTCCGATTTAAGTTCCCTATAAAGAGAATCAATCGTGCGTTAAATTCTAATAGGTCGAATTATACTCCATTCGTCTCGCGCCGTCCTGATCCAGGAGGTATCAACTGTTTCCCAGTGTTACGTCGCGGCGGCCAATTATGAAGTAGAACGGGCCGATGCCCGGAATGGAGGCATTTCCGGTCATCGGCCCCAAGCTGCAGCTCAGTGCGAGGGCGCGTTTAGCGTTGCGCGCTGGCAACGCGGCGCCGCTGCACTCAGCGCAACGTCGCCAGGATGCTTCGAGCGTCGCTGACTTCGAACTTGCCGGGCGCTTCGACTGACAGCGTCTTGACCACGCCATCGTCGACCACCATCGCGTAGCGCTGGGAACGAATTCCCATGCCACGCTCGGTCAAATCCTGATCCAGTCCGAGTGCCTGAGTGAAACGCGCACTGCCGTCCGCAATCATCTTCACCTTGCCCGAGGCTTGAAGATCGCGTCCCCACGCGCTCATGACGAACGCGTCGTTGACGGAAACGCACCAGATTTCGTCGATTCCCGCAGCGGACAGATCCGCTGCTGCTTCGACGTAGCCGGGCACGTGTCTCGCGGAGCATGTCGGCGTAAACGCGCCCGGCAACCCGAAGATCACCACGCGCTTGCCGGCGCACCGCTCGCGCACCGGGAACGCATTCGGTCCCACGGCACAGCCCTCGGTCGCCTCCTCGATGAACTCGAAGAGACGCACATCGGGCAACGTATCACCCACTTTGATCATGCTCGGTCCTTCCCTCATCAGGGCTCGCGAACATCCTCGCGATTGCATCATCCCGCGACCTTGCCGAACGTCGTTGCGGCAACTTCGGCTTCGATTTGCTTCCTCGACGTCAGGGGCAAATTCGTGGGGGTCGGCTGGCCACGGCCCGGCGTCCATTTTGCATCCAGGACGCGGCCTTGGACAGTCGCCCCACGCGAAGCCTGCATCATCCGCACGATATGTTCAGCGCGTGCACGCGGTGCGCTGCATGGCCATAGCTGACTCAGCAGCAAATAACGTGCGCCGCTCAGTCCGCCTGCTTGCGCAGGAACGCCGGAATGTCATACGTATCGACGCCCTTTTCCTGCAGAGCCTGCACGTGCGATGCCGCGGTTTCGCGCGTCGAACGCCACACGGCGGGGGTGTCGAGTTGACCGTAATCCGTCGTCGACTGGCCGTGCTGCGCGCCGTACGTGTTGTGCGAAGGCTGATGACCGTGCGCGACCGGCTGGTTATCGGTGCCCGTGCGCAGGAGGGTCATCGGCGCTTGCTGCTGCTTCTTCGCCGCGCGGCCCAAACCGGTTGCCACCACCGTCACACGCAGTGCATCGCCCATCGCGTCGTCGTACACGGCGCCGAAGATCACCGTGGCGTCATCGGCTGCGTAGCTCTTGATGGTGTTCATCACTTCGCGCGTTTCCGACAGACGCAGCGAGCGGCTCGACGTGATGTTCACCAGCACGCCACGCGCACCCGACAGATCCACACCTTCCAGCAGCGGGCTTGCGACAGCCTGCTCGGCGGCGAGACGCGCGCGATCGACGCCGGCAACCGTCGCCGTGCCCATCATCGCTTTGCCCTGCTCGCCCATCACCGTCTTCACATCTTCGAAGTCGACGTTCACGAGACCATCGACGTTGATGATTTCCGCGATACCGGCCACTGCGTTGTTCAGCACGTCGTCCGCGCACTGGAAGCACTTGTCCATCTCGGCGTCATCGCCCATCACCTCGAACAGCTTGTCGTTGAGCACGACGATCAGCGAGTCGACGTGATCCTCCAGTTGCTGCGAGCCGGCTTCCGCCACGCGCATGCGGCGGCCGCCTTCGAACTCGAACGGCTTGCTCACCACGCCGACAGTCAGAATGCCCATTTCCTTCGCGATCTGCGCGACGACCGGCGCCGCGCCCGTGCCCGTGCCGCCGCCCATGCCGGCGGTGATGAACACCATGTGCGCGCCGCGCAGTGCGTCGGCGATGCGCTCACGCGCGTCTTCCGCCGCTTCCTTGCCCTTCTCCGGTTTCGCGCCCGCGCCGAGACCGGTCATGCCCAGTTGCAGAACCGCCGGCGCGCGGGAACGCGCGAGCGCTTGTGCGTCGGTGTTCATCACGATGAAGTCGACGCCCTGCACACCCCGGTTGATCATGTGCTGTACCGCGTTGCCGCCAGCACCACCAACGCCCACGACCTTGATGATCGTTCCGTTGGTTTCCGTTTCCAGCATTTCGAAATCCATGTTGCCTCCGTCAAGAATGAAGATCGGCGTTATTCGACGAGAGATCGGGCAACCTTTCGTCGCGCGCCAGCCGCCGGTACCAGCGCGTAGTTCTTAACTGCGTTTTGCTTAAAAGTTCCCGAGGAACCAGTCCTTCATCCGCGAGAACACTTGTCCCATCGAACCGTTTTGCACCGCGACCTTGCGGCCGCGCATACGTTGCGAGCGTCCTTCGGCGAGCAGGCCCATCGCGGTCGAGTAGCGCGGATTGCGCACCACGTCGGCGAGACCGCCCGCGTATTCCGGCACGCCGATGCGCACCGGCTTCAAAAAGATGTCTTCGCCGAGCTCGACCATCCCGGGCATCATCGCCGCGCCGCCGGTCAGCACGACGCCGCTCGACAGCAGCTCTTCGTAGCCCGACTCGCGCACGACCTGCTGCACCAGCGAGAAGAGCTCCTCGACACGCGGCTCCACGACCGCCGCCAGCGCCTGACGCGACAGCGTGCGCGGACCGCGCTCGCCGAGGCCCGGCACTTCGATCATTTCGTCCGGATCGGCAAGCGCCTGTTTCGCGATGCCGTAGCTCACCTTGATATCTTCGGCGTCGGGCGTCGGCGTGCGCAGCGCCATGGCCACGTCGCTCGTGATCTGGTCGCCTGCGATCGGAATCACCGCCGTATGACGGATCGCGCCTTCGCTGAAGATGGCGATGTCGGTCGTGCCTCCGCCGATATCGACCAGCACGACGCCGAGTTCCTTCTCGTCCTCGGTCAGCACGGCAAGCGACGACGCCAGCGGTTGCAGAATCAGGTCGTTCACTTCGAGCCCGCAGCGGCGCACGCACTTCACGATGTTCTGCGCGGCGCTCACCGCGCCCGTCACGATGTGCACCTTCACTTCGAGGCGGATGCCGCTCATGCCAATCGGCTCGCGCACGTCTTCCTGGCCGTCGATGATGAATTCCTGGGTCAGGATATGCAGCACCTGCTGATCGGTCGGGATGTTGATTGCCTTGGCCGTCTCGATCACGCGCGCGACGTCCGCCTGCGTGACTTCCTTGTCCTTGATCGCAACCATGCCGCTGGAATTGAAGCTGCGAATGTGGCTGCCCGCGATCCCGGTGAATACGTTCGTGATCTTGCAATCGGCCATTAGTTCGGCCTCTTCCAGCGCGCGCTGGATGGATTGCACCGTGGCCTCGATATTGACCACGACGCCCTTCTTCAGCCCCTTCGAGTCGCTCTGACCGAGTCCGATCACCTCGTAGTGGCCTTCGCCCTTCAGTTCGGCGACGATCGCGACCACCTTCGACGTTCCGATGTCGAGGGAAACCAGCAGGTCTTTGTAGTCTTTGCTCATAGCGTGCTCATGCCTGTGATGTCTGCTTACTTCTTGGCCTTATCGGTGTCGTTGATGAAGCGCATGTTCGCGGCTCGTATGGCGAAGCCGTTCGGGTACCGCAAATCCGCATATTCGATGTCTTTCCCCCATCGTCCGGTAACGGACGTCCACGACGCGACGAATCGCTTGCAACGGTCGTTCAGCGTGTCCTGGTTGCGCTCGCGGCCGAGTTCGATCTGCGTGCCGTTCGAGAGCTTGACCGTCCACGCAAAGCGCGGCGACAGCGTCACTTCCTCGGGCTTCGCATCCAGCGGCGCGAACCACTTCTGAAAATCGCGATACCGCGCAACCACTTCCTTCGCCGTGCCCTCCGGACCGTCGAACGACGGCAGGTCGTCGTCGAGTTCGCCCTGGTTCGCCGTGAAGAGATCGCCGTCGACGCTCACGAGTTGATCGTTGCCCCATGTGCCGAGCGGCTTGTATTCCTCCAGCGTCACTGCGAGCGCGTTCGGCCACACGCGCCGCACGCTCGCGTGGCGCACCCACGGCACCTGCTCGAAGGCGGCGCGCGCCGCATCCAGATCGACGGTGAAGAAGTTGCCCTTCAGATGACCGACCACGCTCGCGCGCACGACCGGCGAACTGACGTGGGTCGTGTCTCCGTCGATCTGAATCTCGCGCAGGCGAAACTCGGGACGCTGGATCGCCCAGTAACCCGCGGCGCCCAGAAGCAGCAGCACGAGCACGACGTGCAGCGCGTTGGCGGCGAGGTTGAGTTGGCGAACGTTGTTCCACATGGTTTCGCTTGTTCGTATCCTGTGAGTGATCGACCTAATTCTTCAGCGTGAGCGACAGCACCTTCACGACGAGATCCTTGTAGCTGATGCCGACCGCGCGCGCGGCCTTCGGCGGCAGCGAGTGATCGGTCATGCCGGGCGCCGTGTTCACTTCGAGGAAATACGGGTTGCCGTCCGAGTCGAGCATGAAGTCGGCGCGGCCCCAGTCGGTGCAGCCGAGAATCTCGAACGCGCGCTTGGTCAGCTGCTTCATGCGTGCTTCTTCGGCTTCGGTCAGGCCGCAAGGAATCAGATACTGCGTGTCGTCGGCGACGTACTTCGCGTGATAGTCGTAGAACTCGCCCGCCGGCACGATCTTGATGACCGGCAAATCGAGATCGCCCGCGATGCAGCACGTGAACTCGCCGCCGCCCTCGATGCTCTTCTCGACGATCACGATCTTGTCGAAGTTCGCAGCTTCAGCGAGCGCCGGCACGAGCGCTTCCGCGCTCTTCACCTTGATGACCGCGACACTCGAGCCCTCGCTGGCCGGCTTCACGAAGAGCGGCAAGCCGAGCTTCGCGACGATGTCCTGCGCGCGCGCCTCGTAGTCTTCGCCGCGAAAGACGGTTTCGAACGGCGGCGTCGGAATGCCGGTCTGCTGCCACACGAGCTTCGTGCGCAGCTTGTCCATACCGAGCGCCGAGCCGAGCACGCCGCTGCCCGTGTAACGGATGCCGTAGAAATCCAGCGCGCCTTGCAATTGGCCGTTCTCGCCATAGCCGCCGTGCAGCGCGATGAACGCGCGCACGAAACCGTCGGCCTTCAGTTCCGAAAGCGGACGACGGGCCGGATCGAACGGATGCGCATCGATGCCCGCGTCGCGCAGACCTTCGAGCACGAGGCGCCCGGAATTGAGCGACACCTCGCGCTCGGCGGAATTTCCACCGAGCAATACCGCGACTTTGCCGAAGGCTTTGGGATCGATTTGATTCACCTGATTGCTCATGTTCTTGATACCGCTCTTACTGAGACTGGCCATTTGCCACGTTCGCCAGCTTTCCGCACACGCCGCCGATGGAACCCGCGCCCATCGTGATCACCACGTCGCCGTTACGCGCGATCGTCGTTACCGCGTCGGGCACTTCGTCGATCGTCTCGACGAACACCGGCTCTACCTTGCCCGCGACGCGAATCGCGCGCGCCAATGCGCGGCCGTCCGCTGCGACGATGGGTGCTTCGCCTGCTGCGTAAACGTCGGTGAGCACGAGCGCATCGACCGTCGACAGCACTCGTACGAAATCCTCGAAGCAGTCGCGCGTGCGCGTATAGCGATGCGGCTGGAACGCGAGAACGAGACGCCGGTCGGGAAACGCACCGCGCGCCGCCGCGATCGTCGCGGCCATTTCGACCGGGTGATGACCGTAGTCGTCGATCAGCGTGTACGCGCCTTCGCCGGTGCTCGCGTTCACTTCGCCGTAACGCTGGAAGCGCCGGCCCACGCCGTTGAATTCGGCGAGCGCACGCTGGATATCGGCATCCGCGACTTCAAGTTCAGTCGCAATCGCAATCGCCGCGAGCGCGTTCTGCACGTTGTGCGTACCCGGAAGGTTCAACACGATGTCGAGCGACGGCGCATCCGCGCGCAACGTGGTGAAATGCATGCGGCCGTCGCGCGCCTCGACATTTACTGCGCGCACTTCCGCCTCGGCGCCCAGGCCGTAGCGGATGATCGGCTTCGAGACGAACGGCAGGATTTCGCGCACGTTCGGATCGTCGACGCACAACACGGCGATGCCATAGAACGGCAGACGATGCGTGAACTCGATGAACGCCTGCTTCAGCCGCGCGAAGTCGTGGCCGTAGGTGTCCATGTGATCGGCGTCGATGTTCGTGATGACTTCGATCACCGGGAAGAGATTCAGGAACGATGCGTCGGATTCGTCGGCTTCCGCGACGATGAAATCGCCCGTGCCGAGCCGCGCGTTCGCGCCCGCGCTAATCAGGCGGCCGCCGATGACGAACGTCGGATCGAGTCCGCCCGCGGCGAGCACGCTTGCGACGAGCGAAGTCGTCGTGGTCTTGCCATGCGTACCGGCGATCGCGATGCCCTGCTTGAGCCGCATGAGTTCCGCGAGCATCACGGCGCGCGGCACGATCGGCACGCGGCGATGGCGCGCCGCGAGCACCTCGGGATTGTCGGGACGCACGGCCGTCGACACGACGACCGCATTCGCGCCTTCGATGTTCTGTTCCTGATGGCCGATGTCGACGCGCGCGCCGAGCGCACGCAACCGCTCGGTCACGGCGTTGTTCGCGAGATCCGAACCGCTCACGTGATAGCCGAGATTGAGCAGCACCTCCGCGATGCCGCTCATGCCGGCGCCACCGATCCCGACGAAGTGAATATGCTTGACGATATGTTTCATTAATGTGCCTCCCGAGCTTGCGCGTTCACACGCGCGCCGGCCACGTCGGCGCATATGCTCGCGACCTTTTCGGTCGCGTCCGGTTTCGCGAGTGCGCGCGAGCGCTCGGCCATTTGCTCGAGCGATGCGCGCGTCTGTACGCGTAGCCAGTCGGCGAGCTTTTGCGCCGACAAATCGCGTTGTTGTATCAGTTCAGCCGCGCCGTTCTTCGCGAGAAAGGCGCCGTTGGTCGTCTGGTGATCGTCGACGGCGAACGGGAACGGCACGAAGAGCGCAGCGACGCCCACCGCCGCAATCTCCGAGACCGTCATCGCGCCCGAGCGACAGATGACGAGATCCGCCGATGCGTAAGCGCCCGCCATGTCTTCGATGAACGGCACGAGTTGCAGATCTTCTCCGCGCGTGAGACCCGCCGCCGCGTAGTTCGCTTCCAGTGCTTCGATATGCTTCGCGCCCGCCTGATGCACGATGCGCGGACGCTCGTCCGGCGCCAGCATCGCGAGCGCCTTCGGCACGGTTTCGTTCAATGCGGCCGCGCCGAGACTGCCGCCGACGACGAGCACATTCAGACGCCCGGAACGCGCGGCGTAGCGTACTTTGGGTGGCAACGCGCTCGTTAGTTCCGCACGGATCGGATTACCGGTCCATTCGGCATTCGGCAGAGCATTTGGAAACGCGACGAGCACGCGTTTCGCAAGATGCGCGAGCACCTTGTTCGCGAGTCCCGCGATCGAATTCTGTTCGTGCAGCACGAGCGGGCAGCCCGCGAGCTTCGTCATGATGCCCGCCGGAAACGTGATGTAGCCGCCCATGCCGAGTACGACATCCGGCTTCACGCGACGCAGCGCGGCGAGGCTCTGCGAGCATGCGCGCAGCAGATTCACCGGCAGCATCAGCTTCGTCTTGATGCCTTTTCCGCGCACGCCGCCAAAGCGCACGTATTCCATCGGAATGCCGTGCTTCGGCACGAGCGTCGCTTCCATGCCGTTCGCATTGCCGAGCCATACCACGCGCCAGCCGTGGGCCTGCATCCAGTGCGCGACCGCGAGCCCCGGGAACACGTGGCCCCCGGTGCCGCCCGCCATCACCATCAAGGTGCGGTCGCGTTGCGCGGTCATACTTTTCCTCCGCGCATGAGAACCCGATTCTCGTAATCCACGCGCAGCAAGACAGCCAGCGCGACGCAGTTCAGCAAAATGCCCGAGCCGCCGTAGCTGACGAGCGGCAGCGTAAGACCCTTGGTCGGCAGGAGGCCGAGATTCACGCCCATGTTGATGAACGTCTGCGCGCCGAACCAGATTCCCACGCCCTTCGCCATCAGACCGGCGAACGTGCGATCGAGCGCGAGCGCCTGACGGCCGATCTCGAACGCGCGGCGCACGATCCAGTAGAACAGCAGGATCACGCAAATCACCCCGACGAAACCGAGTTCCTCGCCGATCACGGCAAGAATGAAGTCGGTATGCGCTTCCGGAAGATAGTTGAGCTTTTCGACGCTGCCACCGAGTCCGACGCCGAACCACTCCCCGCGTCCGAACGCGATGAGCGAGTGCGTCAACTGGTACGCCTTGCCTTGCGCGTAACGGTCGTCCCACGGATCGAGGTAAGCGAAGATTCGCTCGCGACGCCACGGCGATGCCCACACGAGCAACGTGAACGTGCCCACCGCCGTCGCCACCAGTCCGCCGAACAGCTTGCCATTGACGCCGCCGAGGAACAGCACGCCCATCGCGATGGCGGCGATCACCATGAACGCGCCCATATCGGGTTCGAGCAGCAAAAGCGCGCCGACCGCGCCGACCGCCACCGCCATCGGCAGGAAGCCCTTGCCGAAGCTGTGCATGAATTCCTGCTTGCGCACGGTGTAGTTTGCGGCGTAGATCGTCACCGCGAGCTTCATGATTTCCGACGGCTGCATGTTCGTGATGCCGAGCGGAATCCAGCGGCGCGCGCCGTTCACGCCTTTGCCGACGTGCGGAATCAGCACGATGACCAGCAACACCAGCGCGAAGAGAAACAGTTTCGGCGCGTATTTTTCCCAGGTCTTGATCGGGATCTTGAACGCGATGATCGCGCCGACGAGCGCCGTCGTAATCGAGATCAGGTGGCGCACGAGGAAGTGATAGTCGCGGTAGCTCGCGTACTTCGGAGAATCGGGCATCGCGATCGACGCCGAGTACACCATCACGATGCCCAGACCGAGCAGCGCGATCATCACCCAGAGCAGCGAATAGTCGTAGTCGAGCATGCGCGAGCGCGCGGGACGCACGCCGTTCACCGCGCTCGAAATGCCGCCGCGCGTGCCGGAATTCGAGCGGCCCGCGAGCGAGTCGCTCGGCATCGCGTTGCGCTGGCCCGTGAGTTTCGATCCGAAGCGGTCCGACCAGCTCATAGCATCACTCCCCGCGCGGCGGCGATATCTTCGACCGCGCTGCGAAACACGTCGGCGCGGTGTGCGTAGTTCCTGAACATGTCGAGGCTCGCGCACGCGGGCGAGAGCAACACGGCGTCGCCGGCTTCCGCGATGCGCGCGGCGGCATTCGTCGCGGCTTCGAGCGTCGCGTGGTCTTCGAGCACGACGCCCGTCGATGCGAGCGTTTCGCGAATGCGCGGCGCGTCGCGGCCGATCAGCATGACCGCGCGCGCCCAGCGTGCGACAGGCGCTTCGAGCGGCGAAAAGTCCTGGCCCTTGCCGTCGCCACCGGCGATCAGCACGATGCGCTGCGCGAGTCCATCGAGCGCGGCCACCGTCGCGCCGACGTTGGTGCCCTTGCTGTCGTCGACGTAATCGACGCCGTCGATCTGCGCAATCACTTCCACGCGATGCGGCTCACCGCGATACTCGCGCAGCCCGTGCAACAGCGCGGCGAGCGGGAGATCGATCGCACGCGCGAGCGCGAGCGCCGCAAGCGCGTTCGCCGCGTTGTGAAGCCCGCGAATACGCAGCGCATCGACAGGCATCAGTCGCTTCGAGACGACGTTCGGCTCGCTGACTTCCTGCTTGCGGCGACGCGACGGCGAGGGTTCATCGGCGGCGTCGCGATCGACGCCGATGGCGAGCCACGTCATGCCGTTGTCGCGCAGCAAACCATAGTCACCGACATGACACGGCTCGTTCAGCCCGAACGTCACGACGCGGTCCTGCGCGATGTTCTTCGCGAGCGCCATCGTGCGGGCGTCGTCACGGTTCAGCACGCGCGTCGTGCGCAATCCGAAAATGCGGCCCTTCGCGGCGGCATACGCGTCCAGGCCACCGTGCCAGTCGAGATGATCCTGCGTGATGTTGAGCACCGCGGCCGCGTGCGGTGCGAAGGAATGCGCGGTTTCGAGCTGGAAGCTGGACAGTTCGAGCACCCAGACATCCGGGAGGGCGGTTTGATCGATCGCTTCGGTCAGTTTGTCGAGCATCGACGGGCTGATGTTGCCCGCGACCGCGACCGACTTGCCCGCACGCTCGCACAAAAGACCGGCAAGCGCGGTGGTCGTGGTTTTTCCGTTCGTGCCGGTGATCGCGATGACCTTCGGCGCATAACCGTTCGCGCCCAGTCCGGCGAGCGCCTGCGCGAAGAGTTCCAGTTCGCCCCACACGGGAATGCCGCGTTCCTTCGCTGCGGCGATCAACGGCGCGAGCTCCGGCGCGAGCGGCGAAAGCCCCGGGCTGATCGCAACGAGTTCGATGCCGCCATCGAGCAATGCGGGCGTGAACGCCCCGCCGATGAAGTCCGCATCGATCTTGTGAACCGCGAGTTCGGAAAGATTCGGCGGCGTTTCGCGCGTGTCGGCGATCTTCAGGCGGCAACCGTGCCTGGCGCACCAGCGCGCCATCGCCAGACCGGATTCACCCAGTCCCAGCACGAGCACCATCGGACTTTGCCGACCGACAAACTTCTCGCCAAACATCGCTTTACCTTTCCCGAAAACCTGAAACCGCGAAACCGCAAAAAGATCAACGCAACTTGAGCGTCGACAAGCCGAAGAGACACAGCATCAACGTGATGATCCAGAAGCGCACGACCACTTGCGTCTCGGTCCAGCCGGACAACTCGTAGTGGTGATGCAGCGGCGCCATCTTGAAGAAACGCCGGCCTTCGCCGTAGCGGCGCTTCGTGAACTTGAACCAGAAGACCTGCAGCATCACGGAAAGCGTTTCCGCGACGAAGATGCCGCCCATGATGAAGAGCACGATCTCCTGACGGACGATCACCGCGATCGTGCCTAGCGCGCCGCCGAGCGCGAGCGCGCCGACATCGCCCATGAAGACTTGCGCGGGGTGCGTGTTGTACCAGAGAAACGCGAGACCCGCGCCCCCCATTGCGGAACAAAAGATCAAAAGTTCGCCCGCGCCGGGAATGTGCGGGAACAACAGATATTTCGAATAAACCGAACTGCCCATCACGTACGCGAACGCGCCGAGCGACGCGCCCACGAGCACGACCGGCATGATGACGAGACCGTCGAGACCATCGGTGAGATTCACCGCGTTGCTCGAACCGACGATCACGAAATACGTCATCGCGATGAAGCCCCACACGCCGAGCGGATAGGTGATCGACTTGAGGAACGGCAGCATCAAGTCTGCGCGCGCGGGCAGGCCCATCGACAGGCCGCTCTTCACCCACGCCATGAAGAGATCGAACACGCGCGCGTTGTTCGCCTCCGAGACGCTGAACGCGAGATAAACGGCCGCGAAAATGCCGATCACCGATTGCCAGAAATACTTCTCACGCGAGGACATGCCGCGAGGATCCTTGTGCACGACCTTGCGATAGTCATCCACCCAGCCGATCACGCCGTAGCCAAAGGTGACGAGCATCACGATCCACACGAAGCGGTTCGTGAGGTCGGCCCACAGCAGCGTCGACACCGCGATGCCGATGAGAATGAGCACGCCGCCCATCGTCGGCGTGCCGGACTTGACGAGGTGCGTCTGCGGGCCGTCCTTGCGCACGGCCTGGCCGACTTTGAGCGCGCTCAGCTTGCGGATGACCCACGGGCCGCAAACCAGGCCGATCAAAAGCGCCGTCGCCGTGGCGCCCACGGCGCGGAACGTGATGTAGGTAAACACGCGCATGAAGCTGGCGTCATTCTGGAGCCATTGCGCGAGTGCGAGTAGCATGCTGGTCCTTCTCTTTCAGTGAATCAATGTGCCGCGGGCGCACTGCCCGCAGCGGATTGTTGGGAAGTCGTCAAGGCGTCCACTACGCGCTCCATCTTCATGAAGCGCGAGCCTTTCGCGAGATACGTTGCGTTGCTGCCGTAACCTGCGCGTTCGAGTGCGGCGACCATTTCGGTGACGTCACCGAAATGCGCCGCGGTTTGCTTCGATGCGCTGGCGTTGAATGCGTTCACCGCATCGACACTGGCTGCGCCGAGCGCGAAGAGCGCATCGATACCGCGCTCGGCCGCATACGCGCCGACTTCGCGATGAAACGCCGGACCTTCCTCGCCGACTTCGCCCATGTCGCCCATTACGAGCACGCGAGGTGCTGCCTGCGATGCGAGCACGTCGATCGCGGCGCGCATCGAATCGGGATTGGAGTTGTACGTGTCGTCGATGACGGTCGCGCCTGCGAGCGCGCCGAGGATCGCGCGCTTCACCTGCAGACGGCCCTTCACCGGCTGGAAGGATTCGAGGCCGCGCTTGATCGCATCGAGCGAAACGCCCGCGGCGAGCGCGGCTGCGGTCGCGGCCATTGCGTTGCGCGCATTGTGTTCGCCGAGCACGTTCAACGCGACATCGAGCGCGCCTTGCGGCGTCTGCATGCGCACCGTCGTGCCTTCGAGCATGCCGGTGACGGCTGCCTTCGACGCGTCGTCCGTGAGCGCGAAGTCGATGATCGGGTTGCCCGTCGCGGCCGTGCGCCAGAAGACGGCGTATTGATCGTCGGCGGGAAACACGGCCGTACCCGTTTCACCGAGCGCGTGGATCACCGACGCGTGCTCTAGCGCGACCGCTTCGACCGTCGCCATGAACTCCTGATGCTCACGCTGCGCGTTGTTGACGACGGCGACGTCCGGCGCGGCGATCTTGCCGAGCACTTCCGTTTCGCCCGGATGATTCATGCCGAGCTCGACCACCGCGAGCTTGTGCGACGTGTTCAGACGGAACAGCGTGAGCGGCAAGCCGATGTCGTTGTTGAAGTTGCCAGCGGTCGCGAGACGCGATTGCTCGCCGACCGCAGCCGCGAAAATCGACGCGATCATCTCCTTGACCGTCGTCTTGCCGTTGCTGCCCGTGACGGCGACGAGCGGCATCGTGAAGCGCGTACGCCAGCCGTGCGCCAGCGCACAGAGTGCGGCGCGCGTGTCCTTTACCTTGATGACAGGAAGTGGCCAGGCATCAGCGTTGCTCGGGTCGCGTGACACGAGCGCCGCAGCCGCGCCGCTCTTTGCCACCTGATCGAGGAAATCATGCGCATCGAAGCGATCGCCCCGCACCGCGACGAACAGGTCACCGGCCTGAACGCCACGGCTGTCCGTGACGATGCGTTCGATAGCCACGTTTTCGTCGCCCTTAAGAACGGCACCGGGAATCATCGCGGTGGCTTCGCGCAAGGTGAACATCGTCATTCGCCACCTCCGCGCTGTTGCGTGGCGCGCGCGGCAAGTGCGAGCCGCGCGTGATCCTGATCCGAGAACGCGCGCTTCTTGCCCATGATTTCCTGCGTGGCTTCGTGTCCTTTCCCGGCGAGCACGACGACATCCTCGCGCGCCGCCGAGCGGATCGCCTGCAGGATCGCGCTCGCACGGTCCTCGATGCGGCGGGCTTTGGCGGCGTCGGTCATTCCGGCTGCGATCTGATCGATGATGGCTTGCGGATCTTCGCTGCGCGGGTTGTCGCTCGTGATGACGACCTGATCCGCGAGACGCTCCGCGATCGCGCCCATGAGCGGACGCTTGGTCGCATCGCGGTCGCCGCCGCAGCCGAACATGCAGACGAGCTCGCCGCCGCGCGCCTGCGCGATCGGGCGCAGCGCGGTGAGCGTTTTGTCGAGCGCGTCGGGCGTGTGGGCGTAGTCGATCACGACGAGCGGCTCATCGCTCTGAATGCGTCCGCCGAGGCGCTCCATGCGTCCGTTGACGGATTCGAGCTTCTCGATGCGCGCGATGGCGGCATCGAACGGCACCCCGACTTCGAGCAGCACGCCGAGCACGGAAAGCAGATTGCTCACGTTGAATGTGCCGAGCGTGCCCACTTCGACATCGGCTTCGCCCCAGTCGGACGACAAATGAAACGCTGTACCCGTCGCGGTCGCGCGGACCTGCGTCGCGAGCAGCATCGCGTCGGCGCTCGGCGCGGCATCGGCGGGCATTTCGACGCCATAGGCGATCGTGCGCACGTTGCCGCGCAGCGATTCGATCAGACGCCGACCCGCCGAATCGTCGCGATTGACGATTGCCGTCTTGAGCGACGGCCACGCGAAGAGACGCGCTTTCGCTGCTTCGTAGGCGTCGAAGGTGCCGTGGTAATCGAGATGATCCTGCGTGAGATTCGTGAAAATGGCGACGTCGAAATCGACGCCATTCACGCGGCCCTGGTGCAGCGCATGCGACGACACTTCCATTGCTACGCCTTCCGCGCCCTGCGCCTTCAATTGCGCGAGATTGCGCTGCAATTGCGGCGCGTCGGGCGTGGTGAAGCCGCTATGTACGAGCTTGCCCGGCATGCCGATGCCGAGCGTGCCGACGATCGCGCACGGGCGGCCGAGCGCCGTCAACGCCGTGGCGATCCACTGGCTGCACGAGGTCTTGCCGTTCGTGCCTGTCACGCCGACGGTCAGCATCGATGCCGTCGGCTCGCCGTACCACGCGGACGCGATCGGGCCCGCGAGCTCGTTCAGCGCCTTCACGGCGAGCGTTTTCGATTGATCGGGCTTGCCCGCGAACCTCTCCGGCTGATAGAGCGCCGCGGCCGCGCCCGCGGCGAGCGCGGCGTCGAGATACGGGCGGTTGTCCGCGCCATCCACCGCATAGGCGAGGAACACGTCGCCGCTTTTGAGCGAGCGCGTGTCGGCGTGCAGTTGCGCCTCGGGCCGCGCGTGCGCGCGCAGCCACTGAACGGCATGTGATACATCCTTTTGCATTTTGCTCTGTCGGGCCTGCGCGCTCATCGCACGACTCCCGGGTGCGTCTTCGTGTTGCTGGACACCGCGACTTTCTTCGCGGTGTTCACGTTATTCCTGTTCGCCGGCTGCTGGGCTGCCGGTTGTGCGGCGGCGTTCGAATCGTCCGTCACGACCATCTGCTTGACCGGCATGTCGGGCGGCACGTTGAGCGCGCGCAGCGTGTCGCCGACGATGCCCGAGAACACCGGACCCGATACCTGACCGCCGAAGTGGCTGCCGACCGTCGGCTCGTCGACGGACACCGCCACGACGATGCGCGGATTCGGCATCGGCCCCATGCCGACGAACGATGCGCGGTACTTGGAATGGTCGTAGCCGTGACCGCCGTGCTTGTACGCCGTGCCCGACTTGCCGCCGACGCGATAGCCCGCCACGGCCGCATCCGGCGACGTGCCGCCCTTCGCCGTCACGGTTTCGAGCATCGCGCGCACTTGGCGCGCGGTCGTCGGCGAGAACACCTGCTGACCGATCGGCGGCTGATCGCCGGGCGTGCGGAAAATCGAGACCGGCAGAATGGTGCCGTCGTTGGCGATCGCGGTGTACGCGCGCGCAAGCTGAAACAGCGACGCGGACAAGCCGTAACCATAGGACATCGTCGCCTGCTCGATGCGCCGCCAGCTTTTCCACGGCCGCAGGCGTCCTGTCACGGCGCCCGGAAAACCGACCTTCGGCGCCTGACCGAGCCCGATGCTCGTGTACATGTTCCACATTTCCTCAGGACGCAATTGCATCGCAATTTTGGTCGCGCCGATATTGCTCGACTTCTGAATCACGCCGCCGACCGTGAGCGTGCCGAACCCGGAATCGTCCGTAATGCGCGCCCCGTCGAGGACGAACACGCCGCCACCCGTTTCGACGAGCGTATTCGGCGTCACGCGATGCAGATCGAGCGCGAGCGAAACGGTGAACGGCTTCATGATCGAGCCCGGCTCGAACGTGTCCGTCAGAATGCGGTTGCGCAACTGCTCGCCCGTCATGCGCGAGCGGTCGTTCGGGTTGTAAGTGGGATAGTTGACGAGCGCGAGCACCTCGCCCGTTTTCACGTCGATCACGATCGCCGCGCCTGCCTTCGCCTTCGACTTCTCGACGGCCGCTTTCAGGTTCGTGTACGCGATGTACTGAATCTTGCTGTCGATCGAGAGTTCGACATCCGTACCATTGTGCGGCACGACTTGCTCGTCGACGTCCTCGACGATGTGGCCCATGCGGTCCTTGATGACGCGGCGCATGCCCGGCGTGCCGGCGAGAACGTTCTGGTCGCCGAGTTCGACGCCTTCCTGTCCCTTGTCTTCAATATTAGTAAAGCCGATCAGGTGCGCGGTGATTTCGCCTTCCGGGTAAAAGCGCTTGTATTCGCCGCGCGAATAGATGCCGGGAATGTCGAGCGCGGCGACTTTCTGCGCGACTTCGAGCGGCACCTGCCGCTTCACGTAGACGAAGGTCTTGTCCATCGAGAGCTTCGCGCGCAGCTCTTTTTCCGGCATTTCGAGCAGTTTGGACAGTTGCGCGAATTTGTCCGCGCCGAGATCGTTCGGCACGGCCTCGGGAATTGCCCAGATGGCCTTCACCGGCAGGCTCGTCGCAAGCACAAGGCCGTTACGGTCGCGAATCTGGCCGCGCGTCGCCGGCATTTCGAGCGTGCGCTGATAGCGGCTCTCCCCCTGCTTCTTGAAGAACGCGTTGCCAGGCCCCTGAATCCAGAACGCGCGTGCGGCGAGGGCGACAAACGCCATAAAAAGCAGGAATACGACGAACTTCGAGCGCCACATCGGCAGGCGCACGGCGAGCAGCGGGTTCGGCGTATGAGCGACGTCTTTCTGCTTCGCGGATTTTTTCATCGCTTGGCTCCGCGTGCAGGCGGCGCCGACGCCGGCAGCGGCGGCGGCATGGGTGCGTCGGCGGCCTTGCCGGTCGCCGTGTCGTAGGTGAGATATTGCGTGCGGCCGGTCGTCACGGGCTGCATTTTCAGTGAGTTAGTGGCCAACTGCTCGATGCGCGACGTCTTCGAGAGCGCGCTCTGCTGATACTGCAACTGCGCGTAATCCTGCTGAAGTTGGCGCTCCTGCGACTGCGCCCGCTGCAAGTCGATGAAGATCTCCCGCTGCTGGTTCGTGGAGCTGACGACCGACAGCGCGCACCCGAGCACGACGATCAGCAGGAAGATATTGAGACGGTTCATGGGGCGATCCGCTCAGCGATACGCATCACCGCGGACCGCGCGCGCGGGTTGTCGGCGACTTCGGCATCGCTCGGAAACACGCGGCCGACCACACGCAGCGGCGGGCTGGGCAGATCGACCGCGCGGATCGGCAAGCGACGGTCCACCGCCGGCGCGCTCGCGTGCGCCTGCATGAACCGCTTGACGATCCGGTCTTCGAGTGAATGAAAGCTGATCACGACCAGCCGCCCCCCTTGCTCCAACAATGCCAATGCCGACTCGAGTACTACTTGCAGCTCCGCAAGCTCTTGATTGACGTGAATCCGTATAGCCTGAAAGGTGCGAGTTGCCGGGTCCTTGCCCTTTTCACGGGTTTTGACGACGTGACCCACGATTTCGGCAAGCTCGCTCGTGCTGTCGAGAGGCCCAAGACGGTCGGACTCTGCCCGGCGAGCAACAAGCGCCTTTGCAATCTGAAAAGCAAACCGTTCTTCCCCATAATCTCTGATGACCTCCGTGATTTCCTGCACCGTAGCCCGTGCGAGCCACTCGGCCGCCGACTCGCCGCGAGTCGGATCCATCCTCATGTCGAGCGGACCTTCTGCGCGGAAGCTGAAGCCGCGCTCCGGGTCGTCCACCTGCGGCGACGACACGCCAAGATCCAGCAACACGCCCGACACCCGCCCGACACCGCGCTCGTTCGCCGCATCGCGCAAAGCCGCGAAGCTGTCGTGCACGATCGAAAAACGCGAGTCGTGAATCTGTTGTGCCGTGGCGATCGCAAGAGGATCCTTGTCGAAGGCGATGAGCTGCCCCGCTTCCCCCAACCGTTGCAAGATCGCCCGGCTATGACCGCCGCGCCCGAAAGTGCCATCTATATAGATGCCGTCCGTGCGCGTGATCAGCCCATCCACCGCTTCCTTCAGCAGCACCGTGCGGTGCTGCAGCTCTTTTCCCGACGAATTCGCCATTTTCTTCAGCGCCGCGTCAGAAAGTGAAATTCTTCAGCGCTTCGGGCATGCCCTGCGCCATCGCCGCCGCTTCCTTCGCCGCGTAGGTCTGCGAATCCCACAACTCGAAGTGCGCGCCCATGCCGAGCAAGGTCACCTCTTTTTCCAGCGACGCGGCAGCACGCAGCTCGGGCGAGACCAGCACGCGCCCGGCGCTGTCGAGTTCGACATCCATTGCATTACCGAGAAAGATGCGCCGCCACCACATGGCTTCCATCGGAAGCGCGGCGACCTTGGCGCGAAAGACTTCCCACTCCGGGCGAGGAAAGAGCAACAGGCATCCATCCGGGCTCTTCGTGAGCGTCACCCGGCCCTCTGCCTGCCCTTGCAGCGCTTCCCGATAGCGCGACGGAACCGACATCCGCCCTTTCGCATCGAGCGTCAGCGCCGACGCCCCTTGGAACACTCACCCTCTCCCCGTTTCGGACGCCCACCCTGACGCCCGTCCCACCCGCTTTTGCTTGAAAATGGCCTGTGAATCACACAAAAGACCACTTTCTCACACTGTCTCCCACTTTAGAGGAACGCATTTCCTCGGTCAAGACGCGTAACTTTTTTTCGAGTGGTTTTTATTCGCTAGAACAAGGACTTAGCGCAGGAGCTTGAAGTGACGGCGAAAGAGAAAACCGTTATGAATTAGAGGGCTAGTGCGGGATGTGAAGGTAGTACGTGAAATGAGCAGGCGAAATGAGGGAAATGTAACGGTTCTTCTGGCCGACTAGTGGTCCAGTCGTGGGTTCGGACAGCGAGCGCCACGGGGCGCCACGCGGCGGCGATTGCCGAGGCGTCTAACACGCTATATGTAGTAGGCTGTGCGAGTCATCACTTTGGACGCTGCACGCATCAGGGCGCGAACCGGAAACGGCACTTCGCTGCCACCCGCGCCGATTGCCGCGGCGGCGTGCGCGCTTTCATCGAGACGCATCTGTTCGACGATCGCGCGCGACGCATGATCGTTCACCGGCAACGTCTTCATGTGACCATCGAGATGTTGCTCGACCTGGCGTTCGGTCTCCGCCATAAAGCCGAGGCTCGCACGATCGCCGAAGCGGCCCGCGACGAAACCGATCGCGAGCGCGCCCGCGTACCAGAGCGGATTCAATAAGCTCGGCCGCGACTCGAGATCCTTGAGCCGCGTCGACGTCCACGCGAGATGATCCTCCTCCTCGCGCGCGGCTCGCTCGAAGCTCGCTTTGAGTTCGGGCGAATTGGTGGCGAGCTTCTGCGCCTGATACAGCGCCTGCGCGCAGACTTCGCCGACGTGGTTCACACGCATCAAGCCGGCCGAATGAGCGCGCTCTTTCTCGGTGAGTTGTGATTCCTCCGAGAGAACATCGCCTTGCGCGTCTGAACCGGACATCGTCGATTCGGGAATCGGCCGCGACATGCGACTCACGCCGGTCATGGAGCGCAAGCCCCGATCGAACTCGCTGATGACTTCATCGAGCGTCATGTTGCCACCTCTCTTCATAGTTCGTGGTCACGGCGTTTGCGCGTTTTCAGCAAACCGTATGCGCTGGCTCGTCGGCGCTGACCGGGTGTTTCGTCAAGCGGCTGAGCGAGCATGCGAAGAAAACGCGGATTTTAGCGCACATTGAGGGGCCTCGAAGCCGCGCAGGCTTGTCAGGGCTTAGGTTTCAGCAGCCCGAAGCGCAGCCAGGCTCTTCGTGACAAGGACTATGGAACGCTTCGCGATCGACGCATCTGCGACTGCCGGCGACGCACCCCTTCGACGCGCGCGAGCGCACCGCAGACGCCCCTTCGCAAGCCCCGTTTTGGTAATTAGGGCAAACACGACTCGCAAAAGTCCTGCAAAACCAACATTTTAGCGTCTGTTGCGTAAACGTCACACGAGTCTGGCGGATCTTCCCCTTTTCCTTTGTCCTCCAAAGTCTCTTTGTTACATTACGTCTCAACTTCATTAAGAAGCCCGGCAGGGACCGTCAACACACTGGCGCTAAGAACAGTGACCTTGCCAAAAGTCGCAAACACTCCCTGGAGATCTATTCAATGAAAAAGTCGCTTCTCGCTCTCGCCGCATTGGGCGCATTCGCAGGCGCTGCACATGCGCAGAGCAGCGTGACGCTGTACGGCATCATCGACGCAGGCTTCGCCTACAACAACAACAGCAACGGTCAGAAGCTGTATGCAATGAACAGCGGCAACCTGCAGGGTAGCCGTTGGGGCCTGCGCGGCACGGAAGACCTCGGTGGCGGTCTGAAGGCCATCTTCGTGTTGGAAAACGGCTTCAACGTGTTCAACGGCCAACTGGGCCAAGGCGGCGACATGTTCGGCCGTCAGGCTTACGTCGGTCTGTCGACGGCACAATTCGGCACGGTCACCTTGGGTCGTCAGTACGACTCCGTGGTTGACTACACCGGCGCATTCGAAGTCGGTAGCCAGTGGGCGTCGTACTTCGGCGCGCACCCGGGCGACCTGGACAACATGAACAACTCGAATCGCGTGAACAACGCGGTCAAGTACACGAGCGCAAACTACGCCGGCTTCACGTTCGGCGGCCTGTACAGCCTCGGCGGCCAGGCCGGCCAGTTCAACCGCAACCAGATCTGGTCGGTTGGCCTCGGCTATTCGCAAGGTCCCCTGCAGTTGGGCGCGGGCTACTTGAACGTCAAGGATCCGAACTTCTCGTTCTTCGGCAACAACGCGACGAGCCGCACGGCGACCACGACGCCTTCGTCTTCGAACATGTCGAGCCGCGTGTACTCGGGCTTCGCATCGGCCAAGACGCAGCAAGTCATCACGGCTGGCGGTGCTTACACGTTCGGTGCAGCGACCGTCGGCGCGACGTATAGCAACACGCAGTTCAAGGACGTCAACAACGAAGCAGGCGCTGGCCTGAACCCGGCTGGGTACACGGGCGGCTCGGGCAAGTTCCACAACGCCGAAATCAACTTCAAGTATCAGCTGACCCCGGCCCTGCTGCTCGGCGCGGCATATGACTACACGAAGGGTTACGGCCTGACCAACGCCAAGTACCATCAGGGCATGCTCGGTGCGGACTACTTCCTGTCGAAGCGCACGGACGTGTACATCGACGGTATCTACCAGCACGCGAGCGGCACGGACTCGACGAACCAAACAGCGGTTGCGAACATCAACGGTCTGTCGCCGTCGTCGACGTCGAACCAGGTTGCCGCTGTTGTCGGTATCCGTCACAAGTTCTAATAAGGTCGTAACAAAGCAGCATCCTCTGAAAGGCGCCTTCGGGCGCCTTTTTTTTCGTTCCTGTGCGTGCAGATCGCACGACATCGCGTCGCGTGCGTCCAACAAAAAAGCCACCGCGTCTCACGACGCGATGGCTTTTTCGGTTCGTAGGATGCGAACGCTACGCGCGGCCGTCGCGCAACTCGCGCCGCAGAATCTTGCCGACATTGCTCTTCGGCAATTCATTGCGGAATTCGATCATCCGCGGGCGCTTGTAGCCGGTGAGCCGCTCCTTGCAGAAAGCGATGACGTCGGCTTCCGTCAGGCTCATATCCTTGCGCACGATGAAGAGCTTCACCGCTTCGCCGGAGGCCTGATCCTTTACCCCGACCGCGGCGACTTCGAACACGCCCGGCAACATCGCGACGACATCCTCGATTTCGTTCGGATACACGTTGAAGCCCGACACGAGAATCATGTCCTTCTTTCGATCGACAATCTTGACGTAGCCGCGCTCGTCCAGCACGCCGACGTCGCCGGAGCGGAAGAAGCCGTCGTGAGTCATCACCTTCGCCGTTTCGTCGGGGCGGTTCCAGTAGCCCGCCATCACCTGCGGCCCGCGAATGCAGATCTCGCCCGGTTGGCCAAGCGGCACTTCCCGGTTGTCGTCGTCGCGGATCGAGACTTCCGTCGACGGAAGCGGCAAGCCGATCGTGCCCGTGTATTCGGTCGCGGTCACCGGATTGCAGGTCACGCACGGCGAAGTCTCGGACAAGCCGTAACCCTCGATGATCGGTACACCGGTCGCCGCAAACCAGCGCTTTGCGACGGCTTCCTGAACCGCCATGCCTCCACCGTTCGCCGCGATGAGCTTTGAGAAGTCGAGCTTGCCGAAATCGGGATGATTCAACAGCGCGTTATAGAGCGTGTTGACCGCCGGGAACGTGTTGATGGGAACGCCCTTCAATTCCTTTATGGTGCCCGCGATGTCGCGCGGATTCGGAATCAGCACGCCCAGGCCGCCCGTCCGGATCGTCAGCATCCCGCACACTGTGAGCGCGAAGATGTGATACAGCGGCAGGGCGACCACACAAACGAACTGGTCGATGTCGGGACGGCGCTTGCGGGCAGGATCGAGCCAGACTTCTGACTGGAGCGTGTTCGCGATGATATTGCGATGCGTGAGCGTCGCGCCCTTGGCAACGCCCGTCGTGCCTCCGGTGTACTGCAGGAACGCGACGTCGTCGGGAGTCTGGGTGACGGGCTGGAGCGTGAGGCGGCCGCCCCGGTCGAGCGCATCGTTGAAACGAACGCTGCCGGGCAGACTCCACTCGGGAACCATCTTCTTCACGCGACGCACGACGAAGTTGACCAGGAGCCCCTTCAGGCCCATGAGATCGCCCATCGCAGCGACGACCACATGTTTGATTGCAGTGTTCTTGACGACGGCCTGAAGCGTTACCGCGAAGTTCTCCAGAATGACGATCGCTTCCGCGCCGCTGTCTTTGAGCTGGTGCTCGAGTTCGCGCGGCGTGTAAAGCGGATTGACGTTGACGACGATATATCCGGCGCGGAGCACCGCCGCAATCGCGATGGGGTACTGCAGGACATTCGGCATCATCAGCGCGACTCGCGCGCCGGGTTTCATCCCTCGCTTCTGGAACCACGCGGCCAGCTTTCTCGACATTGCGTCGAGCTCTGCGTAAGTGATCGCCTGGCCCAGACAGACGAACGCGCGGCGGTCGCGGTTCGCGCGGAAACTGTCCTCGAGCAGTTCGGAAACCGACCGATACACGGAGGCATCGATGGACGCTGGCACGCCGGCCGGGTAAGACTGTAGCCAGGGTTTCTCCATACGGCGTCTCCTTTATATGATTTTAGAATGGTCGTGCGGAAGCGAGATCGTAGCTTTTCATCAAGCCTCCGACAACTGGGTTAGACGCCATACACCAGAATCGTCTGAGTCCGCCGTGTCATGCACAGCGATCCATCTGCTCCACTTCGACGAGGCAGTCGTAGAACGTCGCTGAGCCTCCGAGGTCCGTCAGCGCCTGGCTAGTCACCTGATTCGCATTGCAGCCATCCGGCGATAACTTCTTCCACCAGATCGACAAGCCAACGACGACGCCTTCGCGCGCGCGATCTGTCACGCGCGCGCGGGCCTGCATCGAGCCGCGATCGTTGAAGATGCGCACCAGCGCGCCATCGGCGATGCCTCGCGCCTGAGCATCGGCGGGATGAATGTCGAGATGCGGTTCGCGTTCCGTCGCGCGCAGGCTCTCGATGTTCACGAAGCTACTGTTCAGGAAGTTGCGGGCCGGCGGCGAGATCATTGCGAGCGGATAACGCGCGGCCAACTCCGGCGAGCCATCCGCGGATTCGTAGGGAGGCAGGTAATCCGGCAGCGGGTCGAGGCCTTCGCGTTTCAGGCGTTCGCTGTAGAACTCGCATTTCCCCGACGGCGTGCGGAACGCGCCCTCGGCCAGCGGAGCCTCTGCAATGTCGAGCTTCAGCCAGCCGGACGACTTCAGCTTGTCCCAGCTCTGACCTTCCAGCGTCCGGTCGTCCCAACGAAAAGCATTCGACGCGATCTGCTCGTCGGTTTCGAAAAGCGCGGGCTCGACGAGGCCCATCGCGCGCGCGAGGCCGCGAAATATCTCGGTGTTCGGGCGCGCTTCGCCGACGGGTGGAATCGCCGGCAGATTCGCCATCACATACGTGTGTCCGTACGACTTGTGGACATCCAGATGCTCGAGTTGTGTCGTCGCGGGAAAGATCAGGTCGGCGTAATCGGCAGTATCGGTCTGGAAGTGTTCAAGCACGATCGTGAACAAGTCCTCGCGCGCGAAACCGGCCTCGACCTTCGCCGAATCGGGCGCGACCGCTACTGGATTTGAGTTGTAGACGATCAGCGCTTCGATTTTCGGCCCGAACTTCTCGTCACCGGGATGCAGCAGCGCGTCACCAATCGCGTTCATGTTGACCGCGCGCGGCAATTTCGAAGGCCACCCCGGCAGCAAATCGGGGCGCTCGAGGGCGCTGCCGTTGATTGGAGTCCATCCTGAGGACGAAAGCAGCAAACCTCCGGCGCGTTCGCGCCACGCGCCCGTCAACGAGGGCAAGCAGGCTATCGCGCGAACCGCGTTGCCGCCACCGCGCACGCGCTGCATGCCGTAGTTCAGCCGGATCGCGGCCTTTTTTGTCGATCCGAACGCGCGAGCGAGTTCTACGACGACGTCCTCTCCGATGCCGCAAATCTGCGCAACGCGTGAAGGCGGATACTGCGCCGCGCGCGCCGCGAGTTCTTCGAAGCCTACGGTATGCGCGCTCACATACTCATCGTCGATGAGGTTTTCTCGAATCAGTACGTCTATCATGCCGAGCGCCAGCGCGGCATCGGTGCCCGGGCGCAGCGCGACGTGCTGATGACACTTTTCCGCAGTGAGCGATTTGTAAGGATCGATCGCGATCAGCTTGGCGCCTCGCCGCTTGGCTTCCTGCGCGCGCGTCCAGAAATGCAGACTCGAGGCGATCGGATTCGCTCCCCAGATCAGGATTATTTCGCTCTCTTCGTAAAACTCCGCATGCATGCCTAGGCTGGCGCCGTACGTATAGCGCAAGCCCGCCGCACCGGCGGCGGCGCAAATCGTGCGCTCGAGCCGCGATGCGCCCAGCACATTGAAAAATCGGGCGGCGATGCTCTCTCCTTGGACGAGACCCATCGTTCCCGCGTAGCTGTACGGCAGGATGGATTCGGGCGCACGCCGGGCGATCGGTTTCAGGCGGTCAGCGGCGAGTCGCAATGCCTCGTCCCATCCAATCGACTCGAAACGGCCCTCGCCCTTTTTGCCGACTCTTCGCAAGGGAGTCAGGAGACGATCTCTGTGATGCGTGCGCTCGGCGTATCGAGCGACCTTCGTGCAAAGGACGCCCTGCGTCGGCGGATGATCGGGATCGCCGCTGATCTTGACCGCTTTGCCGTCTTCTACCGTTACGCGCATTGCGCAGGTATCCGGGCAATCGTGTGGGCATACGGCGCGGGCGAACTCGGCTGGAGCGTTCATCGGAAAGTCCCGTTAATCAGAAGAAAGGCGGCAGATGAACGAATTCTATTACGGCTACTATGCGATCGACCGTCCGGTGCCGCAAATAGTGGCCGCGTAGAATGGATGACTCGCGCGCTCACTATGCGCGATCGGAATTCAAACGTGAGAGCAGTTCAAATGAATCTGATCCCAGAAATCGAAGCATCACACGATGAAATCAAAACGCTCCGACGAACGATCCATTCTCATCCCGAATTACGTTATGAAGAAGTCGGCACCGCGAAACTCGTGGCCGAAAACCTCGAACGTTGGGGGATCGAGGTGCATCGTGGAATGGGCAAGACTGGTGTCGTGGGAATACTGAAGCGCGGCACCGGAGGCGCATCGATCGGGCTGCGCGCGGATATGGATGCGTTGCCTATTCAGGAACTCAATACGTTCGGACATCGTTCGACGAACGACGGCCGCATGCATGCCTGCGGCCACGATGGTCACACCGCAATGCTGCTCGGCGCCGCAAAACATCTGGCCGAGCGTGGCAGGTTCGACGGGACCGTCGTTTTCATTTTCCAGCCGGCCGAAGAAGGTGGCGCGGGCGCCAGGGCCATGATCGAGGACGGTCTGTTCGACCGATTTCCAGTCGACGCCGTGTTCGGCATCCACAATTGGCCTGGCATGCCCGCGGGTCATTTCGGCGTGATCGAAGGGCCGATTATGGCCTCGAGCAATGAGTTTCGTATCACGGTCCGGGGAACCGGTTCGCATGCCGCCTTGCCGCATAACGGACGCGATCCGGTTTTTACGGCGGTCCAGATTGCGAATGGACTTCAGAGCGTCATTACGCGAAGCAAGAAGCCGATCGATACAGCAGTGCTGTCCATTACTCAGTTTCATGCAGGGGAAGCGGCGAATGTCGTACCCGATCTGGCCTGGCTCGGCGGGACTGTGCGTACTTTCACGGTTGCAACGCTCGATCTGATCGAAGAGCGCATGCGCAAAATCGTCGAAGCAACTGCTGCGGCGTACGATTGCGGGGTAGAGATGCACTTCAGCAGAAATTATCCGCCGACAATCAACGCGCCTGAAGAGACGAGATTCGCGGCAGAAGTGATGGCGGAAGTCGTAGGGAAGGATAAGGTCGACAACGCCGTCGAACCAACAATGGGCGCGGAAGACTTCTCCTTTATGCTTCTTGAAAAGCCTGGATGTTACGCGTTCTTAGGTAACGGCGATGGTGGACATCGCGAGCACGGACATGGCGCCGGACCTTGTATGTTGCACAACGCAAGTTATGACTTCAACGATGATTTGTTGGCTGTTGGATCGTCGTATTGGGTTCGTTTGGCCGAGCGATTTCTGGCTCGCTGACGGCTGCGGCGGCAAAACGGCCATCGCTTTTCGCTTTGAGTCCTCGCGTTGACAAGTTTGCGGTTTCCAAACGCAAAAACCCCACCTTTGTGGGGTGGGGTTTTTGTTTATCGCATGAGGAGCCTGACGATTACCTACTTTCACACGGGTATCCGCACTATCATCGGC
>NZ_JALQDH010000033.1:0-263 GCF_023631365.1 Caballeronia sp. INML2
CCGCTGACCGAACTCGCGACCGGCGCGCTGGCGGCGCTATCGCTTTACGCGTTCGGTCCCACGTGGCCCGCGCTGGCCGCGCTCGGTCTATGCGCGGCCTTGCTGACGGCAGGGCTCATCGACTACGACACACGCTATCTTCCCGATGTGCTGACGCTGCCCCTGCTTTGGGCCGGGCTTCTCGTCAATTTCGGCGAAGGCGGATTCGCGACGCTGCACGACGCCGTGACGGGCGCAGTCGCAGGCTATCTGTTCCTGTGGTG
>NZ_JALQDH010000034.1:0-50943 GCF_023631365.1 Caballeronia sp. INML2
CACACCACCGATACCGCCTCTACTCTCGCTTCCTTCGCGTTCATCGAATCGCGAAGGAACGGAATTCTAGTGAGTGAGACCGAGAAGCGCAAGCGCTTTCTCACCTAATAATCACCGATGCTTGAAGACCGGCTTCCGCTTCTCGACGAACGCCGCCATGCCCTCCTTCTGATCTTCCGTTGCGAACAGCGAATGGAACAAGCGCCTCTCGAAATGCACGCCCTCGGCAAGCGTCGTCTCGTAAGCGCGGTTGACCGCCTCCTTGGCCATCATTACGGCGGGAAGCGAGAAGCCGGCGATGATCGTCGCCGCTTCGACAGCCTCATCGAGCAGGCGATCCGCCCCGACGACCCGCGACACAAGCCCAGCGCGCTCGGCCTCGTCAGCATCCATCATGCGCGCGGTCAGGCAGAGATCCATCGCCTTGGCCTTGGAGACGGCGCGCGGCAAGCGCTGGGTGCCTCCAGCACCTGGGATCACGCCAAGCTTGATCTCCGGTTGACCGAACCGGGCGGTATCGGCTGCGATGACGATGTCGCACATCATCGCAAGTTCGCAGCCGCCGCCGAGCGCGAAGCCCGCGACCGCTGCGATGATGGGTTTGCGAATCGTGCGGATTGTTTCCCAATTGCGCGTGATGTAGTCGCCCTTATAGACATCCATATAGGAATAGCTGGCCATCATGCCAATGTCAGCGCCGGCCGCGAACGCCTTCTCGCTTCCGGTCAAGACGATCGCGCCGATGTTCTCGTCGGCGTCGAAGGCCTTGAGCACCGTGCCCAGTTCGTCCATCAACGCATCGTTGAGCGCATTGAGCGCTTTCGGGCGGTTCAGCGTAATCAGCCCGACCCGACCGCGCGTTTCCACCAGCAGATTCTCGTAAGCCATTCGCTCCTCCTTGGGATCCTCAGGTAAGCCCTAATGAAAAGACGTCGTCACAGCATTCCGATAATGCTACCATTACCAACCAACCGGTCGGTTAATTATTCGGCCCGGCACCTTCCCTTCGTTCTCTTCTCTCGACCATGACACATCCGCTATTCACGAAGCACGAAGCGACGCTCGCCAAAGCGCTCACAGCCATCGAAACGCGCGGCTACTGGAGCCCGTTTGCCGAAATGCCGAGCCCCAAAGTGTACGGGGAAACGGCCAACGCCGATGGAGAAGCCGCGTTCAAAGCCCACTTCGGCAAGACCTTCGAACTCGATCAGCCGTCGACGGACGAGACGGTCGGGAAGGAGCGCTCGCCGTTCGGCATCGCGCTCGACATCCGCTATCCGAAGTCCAGTCCGGACGCGCTCATCCGAGCCGCAGCCGACGCTCAGGCCGACTGGCGCTCTGCCGGGCCACAAGCATGGGTCGGCGTGAGCCTCGAAATTCTTTCGCGTCTGAACCGCGCCAGTTTCGAGATTGCGTACAGCGTGATGCATACGACCGGCCAGGCATTCATGATGGCTTTCCAGGCCGGTGGCCCGCACGCGCAAGACCGCGCGCTCGAAGCCGTCGTCTACGCGTGGGACCAACTGCGCCGCATTCCCGCCGAAGCGCATTGGGAAAAACCGCAAGGCAAGAACCCGCCGCTTGCGATGCACAAGCGCTTCTCCGTCGTCCCGCGCGGCACGGGCCTCGTGCTCGGCTGCTGCACCTTCCCGACCTGGAACGGCTATCCCGGCATGTTCGCCGATCTCGCAACGGGCAACACCGTCATCGTCAAGCCGCACCCAGGCGCGATCCTGCCGCTCGCAATCACGGTGCGCATCGCCCGTGAAGTCCTTCGCGAGGCGGGATTCGATCCAAACGTCGTCACCCTGCTCGCCACCGAACCCAACGACGGCGGGCTGGTTCAAGAACTGGCCGTGCGTCCCGAAATCAAGCTGATCGACTTCACGGGCAGCACGCAAAACGGCACGTGGCTCGAGCGCAATGCGCATCAGGCCCAGGTGTACACCGAAAAGGCCGGCGTGAATCAGATCGTCATCGACTCCGTGGACGACATGAAGGCCGCCGCACGCAACATCGCCTTTTCGCTCGCCCTCTATTCGGGTCAAATGTGCACGGCGCCGCAGAATATCTACGTGCCGCGCGATGGCATACGCACAGCCGACGGCCAGTTGAGCTTCGATGACGTCGCGAAAGCGCTCGCGAGCGCCCTCGAAAAACTAACGTCCGATGCGGCACGCGCTGTCGAACTCACGGGCGCCATTCAGAACGAAGGCGTCGTGGAACGCGTCGCCGAAGCGCGCAAACTTGGCGACGTTCTCCTCGACAGTCAATCGCTCGTGCACCCGGCATTTCCTGAAGCACGCGTGCACACCCCGCTGATGCTCAAGCTCGACGCACGCACCGACGAGGCCAACTTCACCAAGGAATGGTTCGGCCCGATCTCGTTCGTGATCGCGACTGACTCGACCGCGCAATCGCTCGAACTCGCCGGCTCGATCGCACGCACACACGGCGCGTTGACGTTGTCGGTCTACAGCACCGACGACAAGGTCATCGAAGCCGCGCATGAAGCAGCCATTGAAGGCGGCGTCGCGCTCTCGATCAACCTCACCGGCGGCGTTTTCGTCAATCAAACGGCTGCGTTCTCGGACTTCCACGGAACGGGCGCCAATCCGGCAGCCAATGCCGCGCTGTCTGACGCCGCGTTCGTCGCCAATCGCTTCCGCGTGGTGCAGAGCCGAGTTCATGTTGCTCCGAAGGCTGCGCAAGCGGAAGTCGGCCAAACGGCATAAGCCAAACTGCACAACGCGAAGGCCGAACCGCCGTGCAAACGGCTTATGCCATTCGGCCTAATGGAAAGCAGCCGGCTGCGCGGCTAGTATCGGATTGCAAGGAAAACAGGCCGGCACAGCCGCTGCGGCCAGACTCGGCGACGGAGGAGAAGCAATGACAGAGAAGTCCGTGTTGGTCCACGTCGATCGCGAAACGCGCGTCGCGACGTTGACGCTCAATCGACCCGACAAGCTCAACAGCTTCACGCGCGAGATGCATCGTGAACTGAATCGGGTGCTTACTGAAATAGAGGCGGGCAACGCGCGCGCGTTGGTCATTACTGGCGCCGGCCGCGGTTTTTGCGCGGGCCAGGATCTCGCAGATCTGGATTTCACGCCCGGTTCGATCTCGGATCTCGGGGACCTGATCGACGAGCACTTTAATCCGCTCGTCCGACGACTGCAGGCCATGCCGCTGCCTGTCATCGCCGCTGTGAACGGCACCGCCGCTGGCGCGGGCGCGAATCTCGCGATGGCGTGCGACCTCGTCGTCGCGGCGCGATCGGCGAGTTTCATCCAGGCATTCGTGAAGATCGGCCTCGTGCCGGATTCGGGCGGAACCTGGCTCTTGCCGCGCCGCGTCGGTGAAGCGCGCGCGCTCGGCCTCGCGCTGACGGGCGAAAAGCTCAGCGCGGAAAAAGCGGAGGCTTGGGGCATCGTGTGGCGCGTCGTCGACGACGCCGAGTTGCCGCAGGCGGCAGCGCAACTGGCCGCGCAACTTGCGCAGCAGCCGGCGCGTGCGGTCATCGCGATCAAACAGGCGATCCGAGCGGGCGCGAACAAGACTTTCGATCAGCAGCTCGACCTCGAACGCGATCTGCAGCGCGAGCTGGGCGCCTCGCCCGATTACATCGAGGGTGTCGCGGCGTTCAAGGAGAAGCGCGCGCCGCGCTTCGAAGGCCTGTGAGCACCGAATCAATCTGGAATCTGGAGACACTTGTGACGCCACAACAACTCGCGGAAGCCACAGCCAAAGCCATGTACGAAGCGGACGCGTGCACCCGCGCGCTCGGCATCGAGCTGATTGAAGTGCGGCCGGGCTATGCGCGGCTGCAAATGGAAGTGCGCGCCGATTTTCTCAACGGTCATGCGATTTGCCACGGCGGGCTGATGTTCACCCTGGCGGACTCCGCGTTCGCCTTCGCCTGCAATTCATACAACATCAGCACGGTCGCCGCGGGTTGCTCGATCGAGTTTCTACGTCCTGTGCAGGGCGGCGATCGTCTGACTGCCGAGGCGATCGAGCAGACCTTGAGCGGCCGCACGGGCATCTACGACATCCGCGTCACGAATCGGGAAGGCGAAGCGGTCGCAATGTTTCGCGGCAAGTCAGCGCAAATCAGAGGTACCGTGATCCCCGCATGACGGGACTCGTCATATGACGGACGTGGCACGAAAAAGCCGCGCCGCACAGTCAGCATCAAGGAGACAGCAATGACCACACCGCTGCCGCTCGAGCCGATCGAAAAGGCAAGCCGCGACGAACTCGCCGCGCTGCAACTCGAACGCCTCAAATGGACGCTCAAACACGCGTACGAGAATTCCCCCGTCTATCGGCGCAAGTTCGACGAAGCCGGCGTGCATCCGGATGACGTCAACTCGCTTTCGGATCTCGCGCGCTTTCCCTTCACGACCAAAAAGGATCTGCGCGATAACTACCCGTTCGGCATGTTCGCCGTGCCCCAGGAACGCGTCTCGCGCATTCACGCGTCGTCCGGCACGACGGGCAAGCCGACAGTCGTCGGCTACACCGCGCAAGATCTGGACAACTGGGCGAACCTCGTCGCGCGCTCGATCCGCGCCGCCGGCGCGCGGCGTGGTGACAAGGTCCATGTGAGCTACGGTTACGGACTTTTCACCGGCGGACTCGGCGCACATTACGGTGCGGAGCGCGCGGGCCTCACGGTCATTCCCTTCGGCGGCGGTCAGACCGAAAAGCAGGTGCAACTGATTCAGGACTTCCGCCCCGACATCATCATGGTCACGCCGAGTTACATGCTCTCGATCGCCGATGAACTCGAGCGCCAGGGCATCGATCCGGCGTCGTGCTCCTTGCGCATCGGCATTTTCGGCGCCGAGCCCTGGACGAACGACATGCGTCGCGCGATCGAGACGCGCATGGGCATCGACGCCGTCGACATTTACGGGCTCTCCGAAGTGATGGGGCCTGGCGTGGCGTCCGAATGCGCGGAGACCAAGGACGGCCCGACGATCTGGGAAGATCATTTTTATCCCGAGATCATCGATCCGGAAACCGGCGAAGTGCTACCCGACGGCGAATTTGGCGAGCTCGTGTTCACATCGCTCACGAAGGAAGCGCTGCCGATCATTCGCTATCGCACGCGCGATCTGACGCGCCTGCTGCCCGGCACCGCTCGCACGATGCGTCGCATGGAGAAAATCACGGGTCGCTCCGACGACATGATGATCGTGCGCGGCGTGAACGTCTTCCCGACGCAGATCGAAGAGTTGCTGCTCAAGCGGCCGGTGCTCGCGCCCCACTATCAGATCGTGCTTACCAAGGAAGGTCCTCTCGACGTTCTCACGCTGAACGTGGAGCCTTGTCCGGAATCGGCGCCAGACATCGCGGCGCTCGACAGCGCGAAGGCCGCGCTCGCCTACGACATCAAGGCGCTGATCGGCGTGAGCGCCGAGGTGAACGTGCTCGCGGTGAACGGCATCGAACGTTCGGTTGGGAAGGCTCGACGCGTGATCGATCGGCGCAACATGACGTCATGACGTAAAAAAGCTCGCGAGCCGTAAAAGCCGCGAGCTTTTTTGTCGCCAGCAAAGCACACGAGAATCAGGAGTTCGGCAACAGCAGCCACATCCTGCCGCCCTGCTTCATGCGTCCGGCGAGATCGCCGGCATCGTCGCCGAGACCCCAGAAGTAATCCGCGCGCACGCCGCCCTTGATCGCCGTGCCGGTGTCCTGCGCGAACACGAGGCGGTTCATCGGCTGGTTGCTGAGCGGACGCGTCGTCTGAAGAAAGACGGGCGTGCCGAGCGGGATCGCCGAGGGATCGACCGCGATCGAACGTTCAGGCGTGAGCGGCACGCCGAGCGCACCGACGGGCCCGTCACCGAGACTTGCGGGCATCGTTTCGTTCGCGGGCATTTCGCGGAAGAAGACGAAGCGCGGATTCACGTCCAGCAGCGCGTCGACACGCGCCGGGTTCGCCTTCGCCCACGCCTTGATGCCTTGCATCGTTGCTTGCGCGGGCGCGAGCTCGCCGCGATCGAGCAGTTCCTTGCCGATCGACCGGTACGGCTGATTGTTCGTGCCGCCGAAGCCGACGCGCATGACGCTGCCATCTTCCATCTTTACGCGTCCGGACCCCTGCACTTGCAGGAAGAACACCTCGATCGGATCGTCGACCCACACGAGCTCGTTGCCGTTCAATACGCCCGAACGTTCGAGCTGCGCGCGCGCAGGCAACGCGGAGCCGGGCTTATAGCGGTATGGCCAGCGATACAGCGCGTACTGATATGGCCCGTGACGCGTGCGCGAGCCGCGCAGCAGCGGCTCGTAGTAGCCGGTCACGAGACCGTCGAGCGTGCCGTCGGTGTTGGCAAGCTGGAAGGGCGTGAAATAGGTTTCGAAGAAGCTGCGCGCCGCCGACATATCCAGGTCGTCGAGCCGCAACGCCGCCGTGCACGCCTTCTGCCAGTTGGCCTGTCGCGCGAGCCGGCTGCAGTTCTGACGCAGCGCGGCTGTCGCGCCGATCAGCGAATCGTCCTGCCAGCCCGGCACCTGCTGCCAGCTCACTGCGGTTAGCCGCGACGCGGAGCGCTGTCCGGGAACGATCGGCGTGCCAGTCGCCGTGCTCGCGCCCGGCTTCACGTAGTTGCCGCCTCCGCACGAGGCGAGCAGGACAGCGGTTGCAATCGATGCGGCCCAGGCCGCTGCTCGTGCGGTCGGCCGCACGAAACGCATACAATGCTCGTTCTTGATGGGAACCGCCATGTCTGATCTGTTCGACGAATATCCAATGCTTATTTTTGCGCTCGAGTCGCTCGTGGCGCTCGCCTTGCTGATCTTCATCGTCGTGTGGACGGCATCGGGCAAGAAGAAGAACCAGAACCGCTCGAACGATCCGGCGAAACGCCGCTGATACGCGTCACGCGCCGCCGGTTACAGCTCAATGGAGCGTGCGCGGCATATGCAATGCGAATTCCGCTACAGGCGCCTCGAAACGCTCGCCGTCTTCAGCCACGCAGAAATACTCTCCGCGCATCGTGCCGACCGGCGTTGCGATCACGGCCCAACTCGTGTATTCGAACTGCTCGCCCGGAGGCAGAAGCGGCTGATGCCCGACGACGCCGAGCCCCTTCACTTCCTGCACGTGATCGTTGCTGTCGGTAATGATCCAGTGTCGCGAGATCAATTGTGCCGCGACCTGACCGGTATTGCGAATCGTCAGCGTGTAGGCGAATGCGTACTGACGGCTATCCGGGTCGGACTGTTCGGGCAAATACCGCGTCTCCACGGAAACGCTGAATTCGTACTGGCTCATCGTTGTTCCAATATCAGTTCGACTGGTCGCTGCCTCACCGGACAAAAGCGCGGACAAAAGCACGGACGAAAACCGCGGACGAAAAGCGCGCGACCGCGCCATCATTGGTCTGGCATTCTGCTTGATGCGAGCGGCGCCCGCAACACGATTGGCGCCCGACGACATGTTCGCACGCGATCCATTGGCCATTCGGACGAAGGACTCGAAGGAAAACGCGGGTTAAAATCACTGCTTTAAGCCGCTACCCGCATACGTCCATGGCGCAATTCCACATCGCTCCCAGTATCCTCTCCGCCGACTTTTCCCGCCTGGGCGAGGAAGTCCGCAACGTCGTCGCCGCCGGCGCCGACTGGATCCACTTCGACGTCATGGACAACCACTACGTGCCGAATCTCACGATCGGCCCGCTAGTGTGCGAAGCCATCCGCCCGCACGTGGACGTGCCCATCGACGTGCATCTCATGGTGCGCCCGGTCGACCGCATCGTGCCGGATTTCGCGAAAGCCGGCGCCAATATGATCAGTTTCCACCCGGAAGGTTCGGATCACATCGACCGCACGCTGTCGCTGATCCGCGATCACGGCTGCAAGGCGGGTCTCGTGTTCAATCCCGCGACGCCGCTCAATTACCTCGACCACGTGATGGACAAGGTCGATCTCGTGCTGATCATGTCGGTCAATCCGGGATTCGGCGGGCAATCGTTCATTCCCGAGGCGCTCAACAAGTTGCGCGAGGCGCGCGCGCGCATCGATGCGTATCGCGATCGCACGGGGCGCGAGATTCATCTGGAAGTCGACGGCGGCGTGAAGATCGACAACGTCGCGGAAATCGCCGAAGCCGGCGCGGATTCGTTCGTCGCCGGCTCCGCCATCTTCGGCAAACCGGACTACAAGGAGGTCATCGACGCGATGCGCGCGGAACTGGCCACGGTCGAATCGGGAGCGAAGGAATGAGTGAGCTCGCAGCGGCGCAGTCGCCTTTTGTGAACCGCCCGATCCGGGCCGCCATCATCGACCTCGACGGCACGATGGTCGACACCGCGGATGATTTCGTCGCCGCATTGAACGCGATGCTCGCGCGCATCGGCATCGCACAGCCGGTCACACGCGATGAAGTTACGGACTACGTCGGCAAGGGTTCGGAGAATCTGATTCGCAGCGTGCTCGCGGTGCGCCTGTCGCCGTTGCAAGCGGCCGCGCAATTCGATGACGCGCTCGCGATCTATCAGAGCGAATACGCGAAGGTCAACGGCAAGCACTCGGCGCTCTTCCCGGAAGTGAAGGAAGGCCTCGAAGCGATGCGCGAAAGCGGCGTCCTGCTCGCGTGCGTCACCAACAAGCCGCATCGGTTCGCCGTGGAGTTGCTCGCGCACTTCGGCATCGCGGATTTCTTCAAGGTGATTCTCGGCGGCGATTCTCTGCCCGCGAAGAAGCCCGATCCGCTGCCGATGCTCACCGCATGCGAACGCCTGGACGTCTTGCCGCGCGAAACCGTGGCGGTCGGCGATTCGGAAAATGATGCGCTCGCGGGTCGTGCCGCCGGCCTCGCGACACTGACCGTTCCGTATGGCTACAACCATGGGAAACCTGTGCAATCGGTGAAATCCGATGGTATAGTTTCCTCGCTGCGCACCGCAGCGCTGGCGATAGCCGCCACTCTGGCACCGCCGGATGCAACACTCACTGAATAAGTCCATCCATTCATGTTTCTCAACAGAAAACGGAGTCTGAGCAGCATCGACCGGGGAGCCTGGCCCTGGCGTCGCTGGTCGCGCTAACCTCGCCCGAGGTTCGCTGAAGCCATGTCGCGTTTTGCTTCATCTGCTTCGGCATCCGTTTTTTGTTTCGCTGCGCATTCCGCGCCGTTTCCGTTGATTCGCTGTATATCGAGCCTCGCTCAGGCACGCGTCGTGTCGTGCTGCGCGAGTCGCCTTACCCGCTTCGGCAATTCGAAGCGGCGGGGCCGCCGTATGCGATCATCACGGGACTCGACCGACCGCAGCGCCCTGCACTCCCCGATGCCGCGCCACCCCTGAAAGCGCGCGTCGCTCAAGGATCGCAACATGACCGAACTCGAATTCCAATCGCTGGCGAACGAAGGCTACAACCGCATTCCGCTCATCGCCGAAGCCCTCGCCGATCTCGAAACGCCGCTCTCGCTTTACCTCAAGCTCGCGCAGACCGAGCGCAACGGCGCGAACTCGTTCCTGCTGGAATCCGTCGTGGGCGGCGAGCGGTTCGGGCGCTACTCGTTCATCGGCCTGCCTGCCCGCACGACCGTGAGCGTGCGCAACGGCAAGACGCAAGTCGTCACGGACGGCAACGTCGTCGAAACGGATGACGGCGATCCGCTCGCGTTTATCGAGCAATTTCAAAAGCGCTTCAAAGTCGCGACGCGCCCCGGCTTGCCGCGCTTCTGCGGTGGTCTCGCCGGCTATTTCGGTTATGACGCGGTGCGCTACATCGAGAAAAAGCTCGCGCACACCGCACCGCCCGACGATCTCGACCTGCCCGACATTCAACTGCTGCTGACCGAAGAAGTCGCGGTCATCGACAACCTCGCGGGCAAGCTCTATCTGATCGTCTACGCCGATCCGACCAGGCCGGAAGCGTATGCCAAAGCGAAGCATCGTCTGCGCGAACTGCGCGCGCGGCTGCGTACGACGGTTCAACCGCCGGTGACGTCCGCGAGCGTGCGCACTGAAACGTACCGCGAGTTCAAGAAGGATGACTATCTGAACGCCGTGCGCAAGGCGAAGGAATACATCGCGGCTGGCGAGCTGATGCAGGTGCAGGTCGGCCAGCGCCTCATCAAGCCGTTCCGCGACAATCCGCTTTCGCTGTATCGCGCGCTGCGTTCGCTGAATCCGTCGCCGTACATGTACTACTACAACTTCGGCGGCGAAATGCACGTGGTCGGCGCGTCGCCGGAAATTCTCGTGCGTCAGGAAAAGCGCGCGGACGATCGCCTCGTGACGATTCGTCCGCTCGCCGGCACCCGTCCGCGCGGCAACACGCCCGAGCGCGACGCCGAGCTCGCCACCGAACTGCTGAACGATCCGAAGGAAATCGCCGAGCATGTGATGCTGATCGACCTCGCGCGCAACGACGTCGGCCGCATTGCGCAGACCGGCTCGGTTTCCGTGACGGACAAGATGATCATCGAGAAGTACTCGCACGTGCAGCACATCGTGAGCTCGGTCGAAGGCAAGCTCAAAGACGGCATGAATAACTACGACGTGCTGCGCGCGACCTTCCCCGCCGGCACGCTGTCCGGCGCGCCGAAGGTCCGCGCGATGGAACTCATCGACGAACTGGAGCCGGTCAAGCGCGGTCTTTACGGCGGCGCAGTCGGTTATCTGTCGTTCAGCGGCGAAATGGATCTCGCGATCGCGATTCGCACCGGCCTGATCCACAAAGGCAATCTCTACGTTCAGGCGGCAGCGGGCGTCGTCGCCGATTCGGTGCCCGAATCCGAATGGCAGGAAACGGAGAACAAGGCGCGCGCCGTGCTGCGCGCCGCCGAGCAAGTGCAAGACGGCCTCGACAGCGACTTCTGAGGAGACAAGACCATGCTGCTGATGATCGACAACTACGATTCCTTCACCTACAACCTGGTCCAGTACTTCGGCGAACTCGGCGAGGACGTGCGCACCTATCGCAACGACGAAATCACGCTCGACGCTATCGCGAAGCTCAACCCCGAGCGCATCTGCCTCTCGCCGGGACCGAGCAATCCGCAACACGCGGGCATCACGCTCGACGTATTGCGCGAATTCTCCGGCAAGCTGCCGATTCTCGGCGTGTGCCTCGGCCATCAGGCGATCGGCGAGGCATTCGGCGGGCGCGTCGTGCGCGCGCAGACGATCATGCACGGCAAGGTCAGTCAGATCGAGACGGACTGTAAAGGCGTGTTCGCCGATCTGCCTAAACACTTCAACGTGACGCGCTATCACTCGCTGGCAATTGAGCGCGAGTCTTTGCCCGACTGTCTCGAGGTGTCCGCATGGACGCCGGACGGCGAGATCATGGGCGTGCGTCACAAGGAACTCGAAGTGGAAGGCGTGCAGTTCCATCCGGAATCGATTCTGTCCGAGCACGGCCACGCGCTTCTGGAAAACTTCGTGAAGAACTCATCGACCGGCAAGCGGGCTTAAGAACATGACAATCACCGCACAGGAAGCGCTGCAACGCACGATCGAGCATCGCGAGATTTTTCACGACGAAATGCTGCACCTGATGCGCCAGATCATGCGCGGCGAGATGTCGCCCGTCATGGCGGCCGCGATCATCACCGGCTTGCGCGTGAAGAAGGAAACCATCGGCGAGATCGCGGCGGCCGCGACCGTGATGCGCGAGTTCGCGAATCATGTCGAAGTCGAGGACAACTCGCATTTCGTCGATATCGTCGGCACGGGCGGCGACGGCTCGCACACGTTCAACATCTCCACCGCGTCGATGTTCGTTGCGGCCGCGGCGGGCGCGAAGGTCGCAAAGCACGGCAACCGCGGCGTGTCTAGCAAGTCGGGCAGCGCGGACGTACTCGAAGCGCTCGGCGTGAACATCGATCTGACACCGGAACAAGTGGCCGCGTCGATTGCCGAAACCGGCATGGGCTTCATGTTCGCGCCGAACCATCATCCGGCGATGAAGAACATCGCGCCCGTGCGCCGCGAACTGGGCGTGCGGACCATTTTCAATATTCTCGGGCCGCTGACGAACCCGGCCGCCGCGCCGAACCAGCTTCAGGGCGTATTTCACGAAGACCTCGTCGGCATTCAGGTTCGCGTGATGCAGCGTCTCGGCGCGAAACACGTGCTGGTGGTGTACGGCAAGGACGGCATGGACGAAGTGTCGCTCGGCGCCGCGACGAAAGTCGGCGAACTGAAGAACGGTGAAGTGACCGAGTACGAGATTCATCCTGAGGATTTCGGCCTGCAGATGGTGTCGAACCGCTCGTTGAAGGTGCAGGACGCGCAGGAATCGAAGGCCATGCTGCTCGGCGCGCTGAACAACAAGGCGGGCGTGGCGCGCGAAATCGTCACCTTGAATGCCGGCACGGCGCTTTATGCCGCGGACGTCGTCGATTCGATCGACGCGGGCATGGCCGCCGCGCGCGAAGCGATTGCGAGCGGCGCCGCACGCGAAAAGATTGAAGCGCTCGTGAAATTCACGCAGCAGTTTGCGAAGAAATAACGGAAGCCAACATGAGTGACATTCTGGATCGCATCATCGCGGTCAAGCGCGAGGAAATTCGCGCCGCCGAACAAAGCGCGCCGCTCGAAGAGCTGAAACTCGAAGCCAGCGCGCGCGACCTTCGCGATTTCGTCGGCGCATTGCGGGCGAAACATGCGGCGAATCAGGCCGCGGTCATTGCCGAAGTGAAGAAAGCGAGTCCGTCGAAGGGCGTGCTGCGCGAGCACTTCGTGCCTGCCGATATCGCGCGCTCGTACGAAAAAGGCGGCGCCGCGTGCCTTTCCGTCCTCACCGACGTGCAGTTCTTCAAGGGCAGCGTCGCCTATCTGGAAGAAGCGCGCGCCGCGTGCAGCCTGCCGGTGCTGCGCAAGGACTTCATCATCGATCCGTATCAGATCATCGAAGCGCGCGCGATGGGCGCGGACTGCATCCTGCTGATCGCGGCCGCGCTCGAACTCTCGCAAATGCAGGATCTCGAAGCCTACGCGCACTCGCTCGGGCTCGCGGTGCTGGTCGAAGTGCACGACGCCGACGAACTGCGCGATGCGCTCACGCTGAAGACACCGCTCATCGGCATTAATAATCGCAATCTGCGCACGTTCGAGACGACGATCGACACGACCATCGGCATGCTGGAATCGGTGCCGGATGACCGCATCGTCGTGACGGAATCCGGCATTCTGTCGCGCCTCGATGTCGACCGGCTGCGAGCGATGCGCGTGCATACGTTCCTCGTCGGCGAAGCGTTCATGCGCGCCGACGATCCGGGCGCGGAACTCGCACGCATGTTCTTCTGATTTCACCGACAGGAACCGCATGGGCATCGAACGGGAACTCAAGCTCGCGCTCGCGCCGTCGCAACATGACGACGTCGCGCGCTTCTTCGACGAGCGCACGGGCGCGGGCAAGCCGATCGAGCTTGCCAACGTCTATTTCGATACGCCGGACTGCGCGCTCGCGAAGGCGAAGTCCGCGCTGCGCCTGCGCCGCACGCCGGAGCAATGGCTGCAGACGTTCAAGACGCTCGGCAAATCGGTCGCGGGTTTGAGCAACCGTCACGAGTGGGAATTGCCCGTCGAAGGCGAAGCGCTCGAAATCGACGCCCTGATCGCCGCTTGCGACGACGACACCGCACGCGAAGCGCTGGAACGCGCCGCGCCCGGTCTGATCGCGCTCTTCAAGACCGACTTCAGGCGCATCGTGTGGGATATCGAACGGGAAGGTTCGCAGATCGAAGTCGCGCTGGATGTCGGCCAGATCACCGCCGACGTCGACGGCGAGACGCGTCGCGCGGACATCAGCGAACTGGAACTGGAACTGAAGTCCGGCGAAGAAACCGCGCTTTCGATGCTCGCCGCCGAATTGCGCGGCGCGTTTCCCGAACTCGTTCCCGAGGATCTCAGCAAAGCCCAGCGCGGATATCTGCTGCGCGGACAGCCCGAAAAAAACCGCAACGCCCGAGCATGAGCCAACAGCCGTCCCTTTTCGCGGATAACGAATCCGCGCCTGCGTCGACTTTCGCGACGCTCGAAAGCCAGTTCGAAGCGCTGCCCGCCGACTGGCGCACGCATCTGAAGCCTTTCATCGAAAGCAAGCACTACGCCGCGTTGTGCGCATTCGTCGATGACGAGCGCGCCGCCGGCAAGACAGTTTATCCCGCCGATGTTTTCCGCGCGCTGCGTCTCACGAATCCCGGCGACGTGAAAGTCGTGATTCTCGGGCAAGACCCGTATCACGGCGAGGACAAGGGTGCGCCGCAAGCGCACGGCCTGGCGTTCTCGGTGCCCGCGCCGGTGCGTCCGCCGCCTTCGTTGCGCAACATCTTCAAGGAGATTCACGCAAGTCTCGGGTTTCCCGCGCCCGCGCACGGTTGTCTCGATTCGTGGGCGAAGCAAGGCGTGCTGCTGCTCAACACGTCGCTGACGGTCGAGCGCGACAAAGCCGGCAGCCACGCGAAACGCGGCTGGGAGCAATGCACCGATACGCTGATCCACGAAATGGCGCAGCGTCACGACGGGCTCGTGTTCATGCTGTGGGGTGCGCACGCGCAGGCAAAGCGCGGTTTGATCGAAGGCACGGGGAAATCGCATTGCGTGCTGGAGGCGGCGCATCCTTCACCGTTGTCGGCGTATCGCGGATTTTTCGGCTGCGGACATTTCGCGCGCGCGAACGAATACCTGACCGAGTACGGGCGTGAGGCAATCGACTGGCGCTTGCCCGCCGAGCCGGAATTGCTCGCTTGAACGCAAAAAAACCCCGCATAAGCGGCCCGCATAAGCGGGGTTTTCTTCTTGAAGAGAGACGCTTAGACAGCCGCAATGGCCTCACGCGCCGACGCCAGCGCCGCGCCAGCCACTTCCGGCCCCATGTTCAGGCCTTCGGCGTAAATGAAGCTCACGTCGGTCATGCCGAGGAAGCCGAGGAACGTCGTAAGGAACGGCGTCTGCGAATCGTTCGGCGTGCCTGCGTACTTGCCGCCGCGCGCCGACACCACGTACACCTTCTTGCCCTTCACGAGGCCTTCCGGACCGTTCGCGGTATAGCGGAAGGTGATGCCGGCACGCGCGATCCAGTCGAAGTACGTCTTCAGTTGCGACGAGATGCCGAAGTTGTACAGGGGTGCTGCGATCACGACGACATCCGCCGCCTGCAACTCGGCGATCAGCGCTTCGCTCTTCGCGTTGATCGCGGCTTGTTCCGCGCTGCGCTGATCGGCGGGCGTGAAGAACGCGCCGAGCGTGGCGTCGTCGAGGTGCGGAAGGTTGTCGCCCAGCAGATTGCGCACGACCAGCTTTGCGCCAGGGTTGCTTTGTTGCAGTTTCGCGGTCAGTTCGTCGGCGAGCAGCGTCGATTGAGCACCTTGCGAACGGGCGGCGGAGTTGATTTGCAGAATCGTCGTCATGATGGGTTCCTGTTCCTTGATCGGGTTTCGGGCACCGTCGGCGCCCGGCTTAGGAAGCATTCTTCGTTTTTCGACGGTCGAGAAAAAGCCGTGCGGTCGTGACGGATCGTTGCACCGGTAGAACAATCCGCCTCCGGATCAGCCTTTCAGCCAGCGCTCGCGCCATTGTTTCGACGGGCCGCGTCCGTCGATGGCGGTCAGCACGTAGCGCGCGACTTCCGGCCCGTCGAGCCTGAGCTCGGTGCGGCGCAGCTCGTCGCGGCGGAACGCGTGCACTTCCACCTTCGTGCCCGGCAGATAGCGCGACAGCAGCGCGTCGAGATTGGAGCCGGTGATGCGCAGTCCGTCGATTGCGACGAGCACATCACCCGCCGACAATCCCGCCTTCTGCGCCGCGCTGCCTTCATGCACGACGGCAAGCGTGCAATCCGCGCCGCCGCGCACACGCGCGCCGAGCGAAGGCTTGACCGATGCGCCGTTGCCCGGCAAATCGGGCGCCATCGCGATGCCGAACGGCTCGAGCAGCGCGTCGAGCGGCAGATCGCGCGTGCCGCGCACGCCGTCGCGGAAGAGCGAGCGCAGGTCCGCGCCGGTCGCTTCGGCGAAGAGCGCCTCGACGTCTTCCTCCATAAGTCCGCGCGCCTTGCCGTGGTAGAACTCGCGCCCGTAGCGTTGCCAGAGGAGGCGCATCACGTCGTCGAGCGATTTGCGGTTGTCGGTTTGCGCGCGGATCGACAGATCGAACGCCAGCGCGACGAGCGAGCCTTTCTGGTAGTAGCTGACGATCGCGTTCGGCGCGTTTTCGTCGGCGCGATAGTACTTCACCCAAGCATCGACCGAGCTTTGCGCGACGGACTGCTTGAGGCGCCCCGTGCCGCGCAGCACGCTGCCGATCGTCTTGCCGAGCAGGTTGAAGTAATCGCCCGCCGAGATGAGGCCGCTGCGCACGAGCAACAGATCGTCGTAGTAGGACGTGAAGCCTTCGAAGAGCCACAGCAGCGTCGTGTAATTCTCCTGCGACAGATCGTACGGCGCGAACGCCGCCGGCTTGATGCGCTTCACGTTCCACGTATGGAAGTACTCGTGGCTGCACAGACCGAGATAGGTGCGATAGCCTTCGGTCGTTTCCGGGCGGCCCAGCACGGGCAGATCGGTGCGATTGCAGATCAGCGCCGTCGATGCGCGATGCTCGAGCCCGCCATAACCATCGCTGACGGCGACGGTCATGAACACGTAGCGTTCCACCGGCGCCTTCTTCGTGCGCGGCTCGAAAAGCGCGATTTGCGCTTCGCAGACGCGCTTCAGATCCGCGGCGAGCCGGTTCATGTCGAGATTGACGACGCGCCCCGAAATCACGATGTCATGCTTCACGCCGTGCGCGGTGAAGCTGCCGAGCGCGAATTCGCCGAGCGTGACGGGCTGATCGACGAGTTCGTCGTAATTCGCCGCTTCATAGCTGCCAAAGCCGTAGCGCTTCGTGCCGCGCGCCTCGGCGAGCGCCGTCGCGACGCGCCAGTTGCGATACGCGCCGCCCTGCGGCGGTTCGATATCGACGATGCACGGCGCGGCCGACTGCCCTTCCACCGCGAGGAACGTGCTCGTCCCGTTGAAGAAGCCGATGGTGTCGTCCAGATGCGCGGCGCGCACCGACATGTCCCACGCGTAGACCTCGTAGCGCAGCGTGATCGGTCCGTCGACCGGTGCGGCTTGCCATGCGTGCTTGTCGATCTTTTCGATCGCGACCCGGCGGCCCGCCGCGTTGAACGCCTGCAGCGTCACGATATTGCGCGCGAACTCGCGGATCATGTAGCTGCCAGGAATCCACACCGGCAACATGAACCGCTGGCCAGCCGGATCCGGCTCTGCAACGGTGAGCGTCACTTCGAAGAGATGCGCGGCGGGATTTTTCGGAACGATGCGGTAGCGCACGGGCTGCACCGTTTGCATGAGCGTAGTCATCTCGATGTCCTTGTTCTTGTTCTGGGCGCGCCTGGCCACGCCCGGCGCCTTGCTTCTTTACGCTGCGCTTTCGCAAAAGCAAGGCCGTAAAAACATATGAGGCGCATGACGCGCCTCCTTTCCTCGTTCGAGCCGCGCTCAGCGCACGGCGGACAGTTCCTTTTCGAGCCGGTCGGCGGGCACGGCGCCCGGCAGACGGCGGCCATCGGCGAGAAACACGGTCGGCGTGCCGGTGACGTTCATCGAGCGGCCGAGCTTCAAGTTCTTGTCGATGGCAGTCGTGTCGCACGACGCTGCCATGGGCGGCGTCTTGCGGTCGAGCATCCAGCTTTCCCACGCGTTCGCGCGATCCTGCGCGCACCAGATCGACTTCGACTTGGCCGTCGAATCCGGCGAGAGCACCGGGTAAAGGAAGGTGTAGACGGTGACATTGTCGATCGATTTCAGCGTCGATTCGAGTTGCTTGCAGTATGGGCAGTTCGGATCGGAAAACACCGCGATCTTGCGCTTGCCGTTCCCCTTCACGACCTTCACCGCGTCTTCGAACGGCAGCTTCGCGAAGTCGATCTTGTTCGTTTCCGAGAGCCGCGCCTCGGTGAGGTTCTTGCTGCTGCGCGTGTCGACGAGATCGCCGATCAGCACGTAGTTGCCGGTCGCATCGCTATAGATGATCTGCGAGCCGAGATTCACTTCGTATAGTCCCGGCACGGGCGTCTTCTGGATGCTCTTGATGGTGGCGTCGCCCATGCGCGATTCGAGCGCCGACTTGATCTTGTCGGTGACTTCATCGGCCTGCGCCGAACAGCCGATGCTGAGCGTCACGGCGAGCGCAGCGGCCGTCGCGAGAGCGATGCGAAAGGTGGTTTTCATGCGGTTTCCTGTGAGTCGCTTGAGCGTAGCGCGTGCGTCGCGCCTGTGGAATATCAATGGACTGTCTCAGCCGAGCGCCGCCGACACAAGCCAGCGCTTGATGAGCGGCTGCGCGCCGACGAACGCCATGCCCGTGTTACGGACCGCGCGCGCAAGCGTGCCCGGCACGGAAAAGAGCCGCTGCAGGCCGTCGGTCGCGAACATGAGCTTCTGGATGTCTTCGCGGCGCGCGCGTTCATAGCGGCGCAGCAGAATCGGATCGCCGAGATCGCGGAACGACTCTTTGTTGGCGATGACGTCAGCCAGCGCGGCCACGTCACGCAGGCCGAGGTTCATGCCCTGCCCCGCGAGCGGGTGAATCAGATGCGCGGCATCGCCAACGAGCGCGACGCGCGGCGCGATCAGCTTGTCCACGGTCTGCAGCCCGAGCGGAAAGCCCTGCGCGGGCGTCACGCAATCGAGCGTGCCGAGCATGTTTTGCGTCGCCTGTTCGACCTGGGCCGCGAGTTGAGCGGGATCGAGCGCGAGCAGTTCGTCGGCGTGCTCCGTGCGTGCCGACCACACGAGCGAAACGTGATCGCCGGGCAACGGCAGCAGCGCGATGATTTCCGTATCGCGGAACCATTGATATGCGGTTTCGCCGTGCGGCCGCTCGGCCCGGAAATTGGCGACGACACCCGTCTGCCGATAATCGCGACGATTCATCTTCGCGCCCATTTGAGCGCGCACCCAGGAATGCGCGCCGTCGGCGCCGACGATCAGATCCGTTTCGAGCATTTCGCCGCTCGCGAGCGCGACATGCGCGGCGTCGGCCTCGACCGTCATGCCCTGCGCGCGCGATTCGAACCACGAGAGGCTCGGCTGAAAGCGCAACGCGGCATCGAGCGACTGTTCGATCAGCCACGATTCCACGATCCACGCGAGTTGCGGCACCGACGCCTGGAACGCCGAGAAGTGCAGTTCCGCGTGGGCGTCGCCGAAAACACGCATGTCGAACACCGGACCGAGACGCGAGCGATCGAGCGCCTGCCAGACGCGCAGCCGCTCGAGCAGCGCCTGCGAGCTCGAGGACAGCGCGTAGATGCGCGAATCGAACGCTGCGCCCGGCGGCAGACCGGCGGGGCGCGACGCGATGAGCGCGGTGCGCAGACCGGATTGGGCGAGCGCGAGCGCGGCCGTCTTGCCGACGAGCCCGCCGCCGACGACGACTGCGTGGAATCTGAGGGGATGCGGAGTCATCCGGGCATTATAGCCGTGGGGTTCGAACGGGTTTGCCGGCCGAGGGTGCCGCTTGCGGGCGTCGGCACGGCGGTACAATAGCGGTTTGCCCGGCCGCCTGACGCGGCCGCAGCGTGGCGGGCGGTCCTCGCCCGCTCTTTGCGCACCATTTTTGACGAAACCTGCGCGGCCCGCGCCGTCTCACCAGTTCGAAGGATCCCATGAGCCTCCAATGCGGCATCGTCGGCTTGCCCAACGTCGGCAAGTCCACACTTTTCAATGCTTTGACCAAGGCGGGCATTGCCGCCGAGAACTATCCGTTCTGCACGATCGAGCCGAACGTCGGCGTGGTCGAAGTGCCGGATCCGCGTCTGAACGCGCTCGCCGAGATCGTGAAGCCAGAGCGCATCCTGCCGGCGGTGGTCGAGTTCGTCGATATCGCGGGTCTCGTTGCGGGTGCGTCGAAGGGTGAAGGCCTCGGCAACCAGTTTCTGGCGAACATCCGCGAGACGGATGCAATCACGCATGTCGTGCGCTGCTTCGAAGACGAGAACGTGATCCACGTCGCGGGGAAGATCGACCCGATCGCGGATATCGAAGTCATCAACACCGAACTCGCGCTCGCCGATCTGGCGACGGTCGAAAAGGCGTTCACGCGTTACTCGAAGGCGGCGAAGTCGGGCAACGACAAGGAAGCGGCGAAACTCGTCGCCGTGCTCGAGAAGGTGCGCGCGCAACTGGATCAGGCGAAGCCGGTGCGCGGTCTCTCGCTGACCGACGAAGAACAGCTGACCATCAAGCCGCTGTGTCTCATCACGTCGAAGCCGACGATGTACGTCGCAAACGTGAAGGACGACGGCTTCGAGAACAATCCGTACCTCGACGCGGTGCGCAAGCACGCGGAAGCGGAGAACGCGCCGGTGGTCGCGGTGTGTGCGGCGATCGAAGCGGAAATCGCGGATCTCGACGATGCCGACAAGAAAGACTTCCTCGCCGATATGGGCATGGACGAGCCGGGTTTGAACCGCGTGATTCGCGCGGGTTTCAAGCTACTCGGCCTGCACACCTACTTCACGGCGGGCGTGAAGGAAGTGCGCGCGTGGACGATTCATATCGGCGATACGGCGCCGCAGGCCGCCGGCGCCATTCACACGGATTTCGAGCGCGGCTTCATCCGTGCGCAGACAATTTCGTTCGATGACTACATCGCTTATAAGGGCGAACAAGGCGCGAAGGAAGCGGGGAAGATGCGGGCGGAGGGGAAGGAGTATGTCGTTCATGATGGGGATGTCATGAACTTCCTGTTCAACGTGTAAAACGTCAAGAACAGTCAAAGCTGCTTGCCTCGCGAAGCGGAGTACCCGATAAAGGGGCTCCGCTTTTTTCTTGCGCGGCAAGGCAGCGCACCGATGCGCGATAAATAACAACAACGAGAGCGCAAAAGAAGATGAAGAGACACGCGTCGATGAGCGCGTTGCGTGCGTTCGCGGTGACCGCGCTGATCGTGACGAGCGTCGTGTGGACACCCGGCGCCTTCGGCTATCGCGGCTATCAATATCAATACCAGCCGCAACCAGACGAATCCGACCTCGACAACCACGGCCACTACGTCAATCACGACGGCAACCTCGTCCACTCGCCCGCGCACACGCGCTCGGGCACGGTCCCCACAGGCGCGACCGCCCGATGCCGCGACGGCACCTACAGCTTCAGCCAGCATCACAGCGGCACGTATTCGAGACACGGCGGCGTGGCGAGCTGGCAGTGACCGATGGCACCGCGAAGTACAATGCCATTTGATCCCGCGCGCGCCAGGCGCGACGGCGGGAACGCGCGAAACCGCGCGACCGGACATCCTCGCGCGCCGACTCGAACGCGCCGCGTTCATACCCTCAATCAATCACGGACAACATGGCCCAATACGTCTTCACCATGAACCGCGTCGGCAAAATCGTCCCGCCGAAGCGTCAGATCCTGAAAGACATCTCCCTCTCGTTCTTTCCCGGCGCGAAGATCGGCCTCCTCGGCCTGAACGGTTCCGGCAAGTCGACGCTCATCAGGATCATGGCGGGCGTCGATAAGGACATCGAAGGCGAAGCCACGCCGATGCCGAACCTGAACATCGGCTATCTGCCGCAGGAGCCGCAACTGGATCCGCAGCAGACCGTGCGTCAGGCCGTCGAGGAAGGTCTCGGCGACGTCTTCCAGGCACAAAAGAAGCTCGACGAAATTTACGCCGCCTACGCCGAGCCCGACGCCGACTTCGACAAGCTCGCCGCCGAACAGGCGAAGTACGAAGCGATTCTCTCGACGAGCGATGGCGGCAGCCCCGAGCAACAGCTCGAAGTCGCCGCCGACGCGCTGCGCCTGCCCGCATGGGACGCGAAAATCGAACATCTGTCGGGCGGGGAAAAGCGCCGCGTCGCGCTCTGCAAGCTGCTGCTGCAAAAGCCCGACATGCTGCTGCTCGACGAGCCGACCAACCACCTCGACGCCGAATCCGTCGAATGGCTGGAGCAGTTCCTCACGCGCTATCCGGGCACCGTCGTCGCGGTGACGCACGATCGCTACTTCCTCGACAACGCCGCCGAATGGATTCTCGAACTCGACCGCGGCCACGGCATTCCGTGGAAGGGCAACTATTCGAGCTGGCTCGACCAGAAGGAAGACCGCCTGAAGCAGGAAGAATCGAGCGAATCCGCGCGTCAAAAGGCGATCAAGAAGGAACTCGAATGGGTGCGCCAGAACCCCAAGGGCCGTCAGGCGAAATCGAAGGCGCGCATCGCGCGTTTCGAGGAGCTCAACAGCCAGGAATACCAGAAGCGCAATGAGACCCAGGAAATCTTCATTCCGGTCGGCGATCGTCTGGGCAATGAGGTCATCGAGTTCAAGAACGTCAGCAAGGCATACGGCGATCGCCTGCTCATCGACAATCTCGACATGAAGATTCCGGCCGGCGCAATCGTCGGCATCATCGGGCCGAACGGCGCCGGCAAGTCGACGCTCTTCCGCATGCTGACCGGCAAGGAGCAGCCGGATTCGGGCGAGATCGTCAAGGGGCCGACCGTCAAGCTCGCTTACGTGGATCAAAGCCGCGACGCGCTCGCCGCCGACAAGACCGTGTTCGAGGAAATCTCCGGCGGCGCCGACGTGCTCACGGTCGGCAAGTACGAAACGCCGTCGCGCGCGTATATCGGCCGGTTCAACTTCAAGGGCAGCGATCAGCAGAAGCTCGTCGGCAATCTGTCGGGCGGCGAGCGCGGTCGTCTGCATCTGGCGAAGACGCTGATCGCCGGCGGAAACGTGCTGCTGCTCGACGAACCGTCCAATGACCTCGACGTCGAAACGCTCCGCGCGCTCGAAGACGCGCTGCTGGAATTCGCCGGCTCGGTCATGGTGATCTCGCACGATCGCTGGTTCCTCGACCGTATCGCAACGCACATCCTCGCGTTCGAAGGCGATTCGCATGTCGAATTCTTCGACGGCAATTACCAGGAATACGAAGCCGACAAGCGCAAGCGCCTCGGCGAAGAAGCAGCGAAGCCGAAGCGTCTGCGCTACAAGCCGATCACGCGCTGAGCATGGCAAACATCTGATGATTCGCGGCACGCACCAATGCGGGCGCGCGCACGGACATCAGGTACGAAAGTGGCGACTGTGTAGGACGCAGTCGCCACTTTCATTTTCGAGCGGCACTTTCCGATAAGCCGACACGGGAGACACACGCAGATGGCGGGATCGAGCGCGAGGCGGGGAGCGCTTTGGGCAATCGGAATCGTGGTGGCGCTTTTCGTCGTGGCGATCGGCGGCTGGCTTTTCGCCGTGCATCAGATCAAAGAGCGCATCATCGAGACGCTCGGCCCAAGCGGTTCGGTGGAAGAAATCGACGTCGCCTTCGGTCAGGTGACGCTCTCGCGCGTGCGCCTGCGCGGCCCGAAAGACTGGCCCGCGAGCGACGCCATGCGCGCCGAACGCATCGTGCTCGATGTCGACATGCGTTCGCTCATCACGAAGCCGGTTCATCTGCGCAGCGTGAGCGTCGACAACTACTATCTGTCCATCGTCCGCTCCGCCGAGGGCCGCGTGCGCATCCTGCCGGGGCTCAGGGAAACTGCGCAGGAAGCCAACGCCACGCCCGACAGCAAGGAACGCGAGGAACACGCGCGAGAGGAAAAGCTCATCGATCGCGTGTCGTTCGAGCGCGGTTCGATGGAGTTCTTCGACGGCTCCGTGCAGAACCCGCCGTACCGCGTGCTGATCGGCGATGCGCGCGCCACCGTCGATCACATTCATCTGCCCGCCCTCACCGACCGCACCGAGCTTTCGATGACCGGCTCGATCAAAGGGCCGTCGCACACGGGCAATGTGACATGGGGCGGCTGGATGGTCATCGCGAACAAGGATTCGCAGACGCGCGCGACACTGCGCAACGTCGATGTCGCGACGCTCGATCCGTATCTGCTCAAGAAGGCCGGCGCAAAGGCGGCCGTAACGGGCGGCACCATCGACTTGTCGATCGATGCCACCGTGAAGGCCTACCGCATTCACGCGCCCGGCACGCTCACGCTGAATCACCTGCAGATCAGCGACGCCGGCAATCCGCTCGACACCTTTCTCTCGATCCCGACCAAAGCCGCGATCGCCGCGCTGAAGGACCGCAAGGAGCAGATCAAGCTCGATTTCGTGCTCGACGGCGATTTGCGCGATCCGAAGTTTTCGCTCAGCGAAAGTCTGTCGAAGAAGCTCGCGGCCGGTTTCGCGAAAGCCCTCGGCGTGAGCGCCGAAGGCGTCGCGCGCGGCGCGGGCGATACGGTGCGGGGAATCGGCAACGCGCTGAAGAATCTGCTGGGGCAGTAGCGCGTTGCATGTGCGCGTTCAGATCGGCAGATTCAGCGCGCGCAGCTTCGTTTCCGTGTCCAGTGCGCCGGTGTAGTGGACGCCGTGCCAGCCGAGCGCGGTCGCGGCTTGCGCGTTCGTCAGATTGTCGTCGATGAACACGAGCTCGTCTGGCCGAACGCCCGGCAAGTGCTTGTCGATCTCCGCGCGCATCAAATCGAAGATCTGCGGATCGGGCTTCACGAGACCGACGCGCCCCGACACGACGATCTCCCGAAACTTCCGCAGCACGTCGAAGCGCTCCCACGCGTACGGAAAAGTTTCCGCCGACCAGTTCGTGAGGCCAAAGAGCGGCACGCCCGCGGCCTCGAGCCGGTCGACGAGCGCGACGCCCTCTTGCATCGCGCCCGCCACCATTTCCGGCCAGCGCGCATAGAACGCGCGAATCAGCGCTTCGTGCTCGGGATATTGCGCGATCAACTCGGCCGTGCCTTCTTCGATCGTCTGTCCACCGTCCTGCTGCACGACCCACTCCATCTTGCAGACGTTGTCGAGAAACCAGCGGCGCTCGGTTTCGTCGGGAATCAGATGTTTGTAGAGATACTCGCGATTCCAGTCGATCAACACGCCGCCGAAATCGAACACCACGGCCTTGATGGTCATCTCGCCGCGCTCCTCGTCAGATCGCCTTCGTCCGCTCTTCGAGCCACGCCAGCGCTTTGCCCGACACATGCGGCGACACGCGTGTGCGAACCGTCTCGTGATACGCGTTGAGCCATGCGCGCTCGTCCTCACGCAACAGCGACAAGTCGATGCAGCGCGTATCGATCGGGCACAGCGTCAGTGTTTCGAATTCGAGGAAATCGCCGAACTCGGTCTTGCCCGCCGCGCGGTTCAACACGAGATTTTCGATGCGGATGCCCCACTTGCCCGGCCGATAGATGCCCGGCTCGATCGACGTGATCATGCCCTCTTCCATCGCCGTCCAGGATTCGGCCGGCGCGTAGTGCGAGATCACCTGCGGACCTTCGTGCACGTTCAGGAAGTAGCCGACGCCATGCCCCGTGCCGTGACCGTAGTCCGCGCCCGCTTCCCAGATCGGCGCGCGGGCGATCGAATCGAGCATCGGCGAACGGATGCCCCGTGGAAAGCGCGCGCGGGAAAGCGCCATCGTGCCCTTCAGCACGACGGTGAAATCGCGCTTGTGCGCGGCCTCGATTTCGCCGATCGGCACGACACGCGTGATGTCCGTCGTTCCGCTCAAATACTGCCCGCCCGAATCGATCAAGAGCAAGCCGTTGCCTTCGATCACGGCATGGGAGGTCTCGGTGGCGCGGTAATGCGGCATCGCGCCATTGGCGTTGAAGCCCGCGATCGTGGCGAAGCTCAGCGTGACGAAGCCCGGACGACGCGCGCGCGCGGCGGTCAGCTTCTCGTCGATCGTCAGTTCCGTGATGCGTTCGCGGCCGAGCGCCTCTTCGAACCACGCGAAGAATTCGGCGAGCGCGGCGCCGTCCTGTTCCATCGTCGCGCGAATGTGGTCCGCTTCGGCCGCTGTCTTGCGCGATTTGGCGAACGTCGACGGATTGACTGCCTCGACGATCTTCACCGACGCGCGCACCTTCTCCAGCAGCCCGTGCGTGATGCGGCGCGGGTCGATCAGGAGCGTCGCGTCCGCCGGCAACGCCGCGAGCGATTCCGGCGCGGCCCGATACGGTGCGACGTGCACGTTGTCGCGTGCGAGGGATTCGACGAGCGTGGCGGGAACCTTGCCATCGGCGACGAAGATCGTCGCGTCATCGAGACCGATCAGCGCATGCGCGACGAAAACCGGGTTGTAGCTCACATCGCCGCCGCGCAGATTGAAGATCCACGCGAGGTCGTCGAGCGTGGAAACGAAGTGCCATTGCGCGCCTTTCGCCTGCATCGCGCCGCGCACCTGCGCGAGCTTTTCCGCGCGGGTGACGCTCGCATGTGGCGCGGCGTGCTCGTAGACGGCCGCTTCAGGCAAGCCGGGGCGCGCCGGCCACACCGAATTCAGCAGGTCCAGATCGGTGCGCAGCACGATGCCGCGCGCGGTCAGCGCTTCGGACAATGCGCGCGCCGCTGCGACGCCGAGCACCGTGCCATCGACGGCGACGGTCGCGCCCGAGGGCACGTGTTCCGCGAGCCATTCGACGTGCGGCGCGGTTTGCTGGCCGCCCATCATCTTCATGAGCGCGATGCCGGTACCGGCGAGTTGCGCTTCGGCCTGTGTCCAGTAGCGGCTGTCGACCCAGACACCCGCGAAATCCGCCGTCACCACGAGCGTGCCGACCGATCCGGTGAAGCCCGAGAGCCACTGGCGTCCTTGCCAGCGTTCCGGCAGATATTCGGAGAGGTGCGGATCGGCGGACGGGATGAGCACGGCGGCGAGCTTTTCGAGCGCCATCTGGCCGCGCAACGACTCGATGCGTCTCGCGAACATCGCGGGCTCCGGAATGGCTGAATCTGCAATGCGATCGTTCATGAAGTCACCTGCTTGAAAGCCCGCGTGGGGCGCGAAGAGCACGGCGCGCGGCGAGGATCACCCGCCGCACGCAGAAAAAGTAGATCAGCGGCGCGCCGCCAGTCCGACGGTCGTCGTCACGACGAGGAACGCGAAGACTGCACACGCGAGCCATTCGAGCGTATCGCCATCGTGATAGACGTCGACGATATTGCCGAGCATGCGCGCGACGACCGTCGCCAGTATGCCAGCGGCGATCGCCGTCCAGATGCGTCCCGCCGGACCGCGCGCGCCGCGTCCCGCACGCCGCAGCGGATGCAGCCACCAGCCCGCCGCGCCGATTACCGCGCCGAGAAAAATCAGTCCGATCCAACCCATCAGCGGCGCTGCTCCGCGGGAATCGATTTAGCGAAAAGTGAAGCGTTCTGGATTACGGGCATGGTCTGGACAATTCTCGGCGGATGCAGCCGTTGAGTTTAGGGGCCGGGTATGGCCAGCGCAAGACTCCGATCCGGCCCCGCACACGGCATGGACGAGTCTTCCGGAGTCAAGGAACATTCAACAACCGCATTTCCAGTTGAGACGCTTATGTGAATTTTCCGAGTTTTTCCCATTCGACAGCATGTTACGATTTTGCATCAGATGGCACCCGCATTTATCGGAATAATCCGGATAAGAGCGCTGGAAGTGAACTTAGGCTTCGCGAATGTGCTCGATATAACAGTCAAAACTCGCATTAATATCGCTCGATCGCTAACGCAGCGGAGCGATTTCCAGAGGCATCGATTTTTCATGACGGAAAACAATGTGATTTCCCTGCGCGGTCTCGAAATGATCATCACCTATCGCGGCGCCAACCACGAGAGGCGTGACAATCTGAGCGCCGTCTCTCGGGTCGCCGAATTCGCACCAATCGAACCCTAGGCGTGGCATCTGCCTCGATCAACCAGATCTGATAGTCCGAGTAGGTACGGGCCAAGTGGCGAAGGAATCAGGCATTTGTTCGTGCATGACACGGGCCCTTTTCCGAAGGCGCGACTGGTCAATCTCGGCGCCCTCATGGCTAAGAGCCCGATTATTTGCCTGCACGATGCCGATATGATCGCGAATCCGTCTTTCATGAAGGCGGCGCTTGACGCGCTGATCGACTGTAACAACAGCGATGCGCTTTGTCCTTTTACACGCGTATTGAATGTTTCGGGTAATCGCCGCCAATCGTTCATCGAATCGGGCGATTTCGCCGAATTCGCTCCATTTTTGGAGAGTGATTTACCAGACGAAATAAATCTGCTGTACGCCAATACGCCGGGCGCGATCAATCTCTTCAAACGCGCGGAATTCATCCGCATCGGCGGGCTGGACCCCGGCTTCATCGGCTGGGGAGGCGAAGATGACGACTTGTTTCTGCGCGCAGCGCGACTCGGCGTGCGGTGGCATGCGCTCTCGGATCCTAAGGCCGCGCTGTTTCACCTCCATCACGACTCTGCCTCGCGCCTCCAGATATGTGAAGAGGAGGACAGCGCCAGAAACCGTCAGATGGCGTCCCGCACCGGCGAGATCTCAATCGAAGAACTGGAAGCGCGCGCGGCCGAGCTTGCCAAGTTTTTCCGCTGAACTGTACGCCGCGGCTTTCTGTCACGCGCATGAACCGTGGGCGGAAGCTCATCGCCACGCTGTGTGGCGTAAGCGGCATCGGCCACTGCTCGCGCCCCAAATGCCACCTATAAATGAAGAAATACGCAAAAGGCTATAATATTGGGCTATCTGAAAGGCGACCGGCTTAGGCCCAAAGCATCAGCTCAAAAAATGCAGCTCCTCACGATCGGAATCAATCATCACACTGCGCCTGTCGCCCTGCGCGAACGCGTGGCGTTTCCGCTCGAACAGCTCAAGCCCGCGCTGGGCGCGCTGAAGGACATCTGGCTGGGACCGCTCGCGAAGGCATCGCCCGAAGCGGCCATCCTCTCGACCTGCAACCGCACCGAACTCTACTGCGCCACTGACGACGCCGCCGCCCGCGAAGCCGCGATCCAGTGGCTCTCGAAGTATCACAGCATCCCCGTTCCCGAACTCGCGCCGCACGTCTATGCGCTGCCGCAGTCGGAAGCCGTGCGTCATGCGTTCCGCGTCGCATCGGGGCTCGATTCGATGGTGCTCGGCGAGACGCAAATCGTCGGACAAATGAAGGACGCCGTGCGCACGGCGTCCGAAGCCGGCGCGCTCGGCACGTATCTCAATCAGTTGTTCCAGCGCACATTCGCGGTGGCGAAGGAAGTACGCACGACGACGGAAATCGGCGCGCAGTCGGTGTCGATGGCCGCCGCCGCCGTGCGTCTCGCGCAGCGCATCTTCGAGAACATTTCGAGCCAGCGTGTGCTGTTCATCGGCGCGGGCGAAATGATCGAACTCTGCGCGACTCACTTCGCCGCGCAGAACCCACGTGAGTTGGTCGTCGCAAACCGGACGGCGGAGCGCGGCGAGAAGCTCGCCGAGCGCTTCAATGGCCACGCGATTCCGCTCTCCGAGCTACCCGCGCGCATGCACGAGTTCGACATCATCGTGTCGTGCACGGCATCGACGCTGCCGATCATCGGTCTCGGTGCAGTCGAGCGTGCGGTGCGGGCGCGTCGCCATCGGCCGATTTTCATGGTCGATCTCGCGGTGCCGCGCGACATCGAGCCCGAAGTCGGCAATCTTCACGACGTCTTCCTGTACACCGTCGACGATCTCGGCGCGATCGTCCGCGAAGGCAACGCGTCTCGCCAGGCCGCGGTCGCGCAAGCCGAGGCGATCATCGAGACGCGCGTCGCGAATTTCATGCAGTGGCTCGATGCGCGCAGCATCGTGCCGGTCATCCGTCACATGCACACGCAGGCGGACACGCTGCGCCGCGCCGAAGTCGAGCGCGCGCGCAAGATGCTCGCGCGCGGCGACGACCCCGCCGCCGTGCTCGAAGCGCTGTCGCAATCCCTCACGAACAAGCTGATTCACGGCCCGACACACGCGCTCAACCGCGCGAGCCGTGAGGAGCGCGACCAGCTCATCGACCTGATGAGCGGCTTCTACCGCCACGGATCGTCGTCCGATTCGTCGGAACGTTAGCGGCTTTCTCTTTGCTATTCTCAAATGCTCCGCGCGGCCCGCGCGGCGCTCCCTGATCGCAGTATTTCCTGGCGCTGACCGCGCCGATTCCGCCCGATGAAAACGAGCATGCAGAGCAAGCTCGACCAGCTTGCAAAACGGCAGGTCGATCTCAACGAATTGTTGAGCCGTGAAGACGTGACAGCCGATATGGACCAGTATCGGAAGCTCACGCGCGAGCACGCGGAAATCAGTCCGATCGTCGATCAATACGCGCTCTGGCGTCAGGCGTTGACCGACGAAGCCACCGCGCAGGAACTGCTCTCCGATCCGTCGATGCGGGATTTCGCCGAAGAGGAAATCGGCGAGGCGCGCGAGCGCATGACGAAGATCGAAAGCGACTTGCAGATGATGCTCTTGCCGAAAGATCCGAACGACGACCGCAACATCTTCATCGAAATCCGCGCGGGCACGGGCGGCGACGAATCCGCGCTGTTCGCGGGCGATTTGCTGCGCATGTATCTTCGCTACGCGGAACGTAACCGATGGACCGTCGAGACGATGTCGGAGAGCGTGTCGGATCTCGGCGGTTACAAGGAAGTGATCGTGCGCATCGCCGGACAAGGCGCGTATTCGCGGCTCAAGTTCGAATCGGGCGGGCATCGCGTGCAGCGCGTGCCGGCGACGGAAACGCAAGGGCGCATCCACACGTCAGCGTGCACGGTCGCGGTGATGCCGGAAGCCGATGAAATCAGTGAAGTCGTCATCAATCCAGCCGACTTGCGTATCGATACGTTCCGCGCGTCGGGTGCGGGCGGGCAGCACATCAACAAGACGGATTCCGCCGTGCGCGTCACGCACCTGCCGACGGGCATCGTCGTCGAATGTCAGGACGACCGCTCGCAGCACAAGAACAAGGATCGCGCGCTGAAGGTGCTCGCCGCGCGCATCAAGGACAAGCAGTACCACGAGCAGCACGCGAAGGAAGCGGCGACGCGCAAGAGTCTGATCGGCTCGGGCGACCGCTCGGAGCGCATCCGCACGTACAACTTCCCGCAGGGGCGCATGACGGATCACCGCATCAACCTGACGTTGTACAAGCTCGAATACATCATGGACGGCGATCTCGATGAAATGATCGCCTCGCTCGTTTCCGAGCATCAGGCCGAGCAACTCGCGGCACTCGGGGAAACCGATTGAGCACGGCAGCCGAGTTGCTCCGCGCTGCCGGACTGCCGCAACTCGAAGCGCGCATTCTGCTGATGCATGTGCTCGGCTGGCGGCGCACCGAACTCATCACGCGTGATCGTGAACCGCTCGATGCGGATGCGGTTGCGCGCTTCGACGCGCTCGCGGCGAGACGTCTGAACGGCGAGCCGATTGCGCAATTGACCGGCCGCCGCGAGTTTTTCGGCCTCGAATTCGGCGTGACGCCGGACGTGCTGATCCCGCGGCCGGAAACCGAATTGCTCGTGGAGCTCGCGCTCGAGTCCATCGCCGATAAGACAAACCCGCGCGTGCTCGATCTCGGCACCGGCACCGGCGCTATCGCAATTTCGATCGCTCATGTGCGGCCCGATGCGCGCGTGTGGGCGGTCGACCGATCGAGCGCCGCGCTCGATGTCGCACGAGACAACGCACGCGCGCTGCTCGAAGCGACGCGCGAAGGCGGGCCCGTTACATTCATCGAAAGCGACTGGACCGCGAACATCGATCCATCGCTCATGTTCGAGGCGATCGTGAGCAATCCGCCCTATATCGCGAGCGACGATCCGCATCTCGCGCAAGGCGACTTGCGTTTCGAGCCGCGCGCCGCGCTCACCGACGACGCCGACGGCTTGTCCGCGATCCGCACGATCATCGGGACGGCGCCGTTTCTGCTGACGACGAACGGCGCCTTGTGGATCGAGCACGGCTACGATCAGGCGCAATCCGTGCGCGAGCTGCTCAAGGCACGCGGCTTCACCGATGTCCGCTCGATGCGCGATCTCGCTGGCATCGAGCGCTGCTCCGGTGGTCTTTTCACGGCCTGAGCATCTGGCTCCCGTCAGCCCGCCAAACCGAAATCCGCTATCATTTCAACCATCATTCCACCGACTTCAAGCGCAGGAACGCCATGGACACGCAAGAACGCATCAAGCAGATCGTCGATCAAAACCCCGTCGTCCTTTTCATGAAAGGCACGGCGCAATTCCCGATGTGCGGTTTCTCGGGCCGCGCGATCCAGGTGCTGAAGGCATGCGGCGTCGATCAGATCAAGACCGTGAACGTCCTCGAAGACGACGAGATCCGCCAGGGCATCAAGGAATTCTCGAACTGGCCGACCATTCCGCAGCTCTACGTGAAGGGCGAGTTCATCGGCGGCTCGGACATCATGATGGAGATGTATCAATCGGGCGAACTGCAACAGCTCTTCGCCGCAGCCTGAGTTTTTTTCGCAAGTGAGCGCCCCCGCTGCCGCAAAACGACGGCTCATCGTCGCGATTACCGGCGCAACGGGCGCCATCTACGGCGTCCGTCTGCTCGAGACGTTGCGCCGGCTTTCCGGCGTCGAAACGCACTTGCTCGTTTCGAGCGCCGGCTGGCTCAACATCCAGCACGAACTCGATCTCGACAAGGCCACGGTCCACGCGCTCGCGGACGTCGTCCATAGCGTGCGGGATGTCGGCGCGACTATCGCGTCGGGTTCATTCGCGACCGACGGCATGGTCGTGGCCCCGTGCTCGATGCGCACGCTCGCGAGCATCGCGCATGGTCTTTCCGACAATCTCATCACCCGCGCCGCCGACGTCGTGCTGAAAGAGCGCCGCCGCCTCGTGCTGCTCGTGCGCGAGACGCCATTCAATCTCGCGCATCTGCGCAACATGACGGCCGTCACCGAGATGGGCGGCGTGATCTTTCCGCCCTTGCCCGCGTTTTATCAAAAACCCGCGACGATCGAAGAAATGGTTGATCACACGGTCGCGCGCGTCATCGATTTATTCAGTATCGGCGAGCCGGTTGCGCCCGCCTGGCAAGGTCTGCGCGGCGAAGCGCCGGATTAACAACGGCGACGACACAATGCATTGCCGTTCGAGCCGTTTATCAACACAGTTCGTGGCCCTACATTTGATGGCAGACCCCACAGGAACTTGCTGCCATGAGCCGACTGCCCACCGTTTTCATTTCCCACGGCGCGCCCACGTTGCCGATCGATCCGTCGATGCCGTCCGCCGAGTTTGCCTTGCTCGGACAGACGCTGCCACGCCCGCGCGCCATTCTGATGTTGTCCGCCCACTGGGGCACGGCGCAGCCGGCGGCGAGCACTGCCCAACGGCCGGAGACGATCCACGATTTTTATGGCTTCCCGCGCGCCCTTTACGAATTGCGCTATCCGGCGCCAGGCGCGCCCGGTGTGGCGAAACGCGCCGCGGCGGTGCTGGGCGAGCAAGGCATTCCCGCGGCGACAGCGGATCGTGGGCTCGATCACGGCGCATGGGTGCCCCTGCTGCTGATGTTTCCGGATGCGGACGTCCCGGTCGCGCAACTATCGATACAGCCGCATCTCGACGCCGCGCATCATTTCCGTATCGGCCGCGCATTGCGCGAGTTGCGCGATGACGGCGTGATGATCGTCGGTTCCGGGCAGATCACGCACAATCTGCGCATGGCCGATTTCAGCGCGCGTCCGGAAGACGCCGATCCGCGCGTGGCCGAGTTCACCGACTGGTTCGAGCGCCGCATGACCGAGCGCGATATCGACGCCCTGCTCGACTATCGCGCCCGCGCGCCGCACGCCGCGCTGATGCATCCGACCGACGAACATCTTCTGCCCGTGTTCAGCGCGCTCGGCGCGGCGGCGGACGACTATCGGCTGGGCATCCAGTCGCTCGGCACGTTCCAGCGCGCGCTCGCGATGACCAACTACGTCTTCACCGACGATTGACGTCGAAACCTGCGTCGAAATGAAAAAACCCGCCTGATCGCTCGGGCGGGTTTTCGTTCTTGTCATGAAGCGGAAATAATCAGGCGCCGACTTCGTGAAGAATGTCGTCGCGGCTCTCGCGTTCGTCGAGGTACTTCGTGCGATAGCCCGTATGCACGCCCCAGTAGTAGAAGATCAGCGCGAGCACGGCGACCGCCGCCATGTCCCAGCCGTACGGCAGAAGCCCGCTGCCGCCGAAATCCTTGCTGCCGATCAGCGACATTACCGCCATCGACGGCAAATAGGCCACGAGCCACCACGCCGCCTTCAGATCGCGGCCCCAGCCCGCAAAGCCTGTCTTGCCCTGGAAGTAGAAGTAGACGGGAAGCGCCACGACCATCAGCAGAATAATCTCGCCGGTGAGCGGCCACTTCGCCCAGAACAGCACAAGCGACGCGCACACGAACGCGAACGGCGCGATCAGGCCCATCATCGGCAGCTTGAGCGGGCGATCCAGGTCGGTAGCCGCGCGGCGCAGCGCCATCAGGCTGACCGGGCCGGTGAGGTACGAGATGACCGTCGCGACCGAGATCACCGCTGCGAGCGAGCTCCAGCCGCGGAAGAAGAACAGGAAGATGAACGCGACGAGCAGGTTGAACCACATCGCCGGGCGCGGCACGCCGTAGAACGGATGCACGATGCCGAAAATCTTCGGCATCGTGTTATTGCGCTGCATCGCGTAGATCATGCGCGTGGTCGTCGCCATATAGGTCGTGCCGGTGCCGCTCGGGCTCACGAATGCATCGACATAAAGCAGGAACGCGAGCCAGTTCAGATTCAGCGCGAGCGCCAGCTCCGCAAACGGCGACGCGAAATTGAAATGCGACCAGCCCTTCGCCACATCGGCAGGATTGACCGCGCCGATGTACGCAATCTGCAGCAGCACGTAGATCACGAGCGCGAGCAGAATCGAACCGATCACGGCGAACGGAACGCTGCGCGCGGGGTGCCGCGCTTCGCCGGCGAGATTTACCGGGCTCTGGAACCCGTTGAAGCTGAAAACGATGCCGCTCGTCGCCACGGCCGTCAGCACCGCAGGCCAGCCGTACGGCGCAAAGCTCGACGTGGTACCGAAGTTCTCGGAATGGAACCCGGTCAAGACGAGGCCCGCGATGGTCGCGGCGGGAATCAGGAACTTGAAGATCGTGATCGCGGAATTCGCACGCGCGAACACCTTCACGCCCCAATAGTTCAGCATGAAGTAGACGATCACGAGCAGCGCCGACAGCCCGAGGCCCATCGGCGTGAGCGACTCGTTGACGAAGAGCGCGTGCGCCCAGTCATACGGCCAGGTGCTCATGTATTGGATCGACGCTTCGGCTTCGATCGGGATCACCGAGACGATCGCGATCCAGTTCGCCCACGCGCTGATGAAGCCGACAAGCGCGCCGTGCGAATAGCGCGCGTAACGCACCATGCCGCCCGATTCGGGGAACATCGCGCCAAGTTCAGCGTAAGTCAGTGCAATCGCCAGAATGACGACCGCGCCGATCACCCATGCGACGATCGCTGCCGGCCCGGCGATCTTGGCAGCTTTCCAGGCACCGAACAGCCAGCCTGAACCGATGATGGACCCAAGGCCGGTCAACAGAAGTGCCATCGGGCCGATATTTCTTTGTATCGAACTCTTCAACTCTCTCTCCAGTGTCTCGCGCCGCGCGCGCATTCCCACGGCAGCACCACCCCGTCCGCCGAAGACGCCAGGGAGCTTCGCCTATCTGGCGATGTCGGTGCAACCTTTTAAGAAGGCGCGTAGTTTAACGGTTGCACCTTTCGAATGCAGTGCATACTGGAAAGAATTTGCCCTAAAGTGGTGTTTTCGAAGGACGATCCGGCCCGAAATTGCAAGTCCTGTAACTTTTGCTCACTTGTCTCAGAAAAATCCCTTCAGAGTTGTCGGATATTAATTGACCGCGAAATCGTTTCGCCGTATAAACCTTCTTGCAGGATTTCAAGTGGCGAGTGAATTGGTTCTTTCGAGTTCGCCATCACGGTACTCCGGTTGGTCCCATTGCCCCTTCCTTGATTTTCCGCACCCTTGGGCTTCGGCCTTATTCATCAATTTTTTGGAATACGTAACATGGAAACCGGTACCGTCAAGTGGTTCAATGACGCAAAGGGCTTTGGCTTCATCACTCCGGATGGCGGCGGCGAAGATCTGTTCGCACATTTTTCGGAAATCCGCATCGAAGGCTTCAAGACGCTTCAGGAAAACCAGAAGGTTTCCTACGAAGTGAAGACTGGCCCGAAGGGCAAGCAAGCAGCGAACATCAAGCCGGTTTAAGTACCGCTAGGATTCGTATGAAGACCCCGCCTCGGCGGGGTTTTCTTTTTTCCGGCTCTCCGGCTCGCGCGCGGCTCAGACGAAGATGCGCTGCGCGTAGATGCCCAGCCCCTTCGCGACACTGGCGAGGCGATCGCCGAACACCGGCTGGGCGGCGGGAAACGCGGCCGACAGCGCTTCGGACAAAAACCGCAGCCCGGTCGTGCCGCCGGTGAAATAGACGGCGCCCACGTCGGCGGCCGCCACGCCGGCCCGTTTGAGCGTTTCCTGCGCCGCCTCGACGATCCGCCGCGTTTCGTCCGCGCCGGCCGCAATCAGTTGCGTCTCGTCGAACGCGACGCGCAGCGCCTCTTCCACCTCTTCCATGTCGATTTCGGTCGTGCCGCCCGCCGCGACATCGATCTTCGCCGCTTCGGCGTGCGACGTCAGGGCGTGTCCGAGGCGGCGATACACGACGCGCATCAACCGGTCGTGATGGCGCACGTCGGTAAAGAGATGGCGCATCAGTTGCAACTCGCTCACACGTTTCGGCGTATAGACCGTATTGATCAGATGCCACGTCGCGAGATCGAAGTACACGGGGCTCGGCAATTCGCGCCCCTTGGGATCGAGCGACTGATAACCGAGCTCGCGCAGCACGGTTGCGAGCTCCACGCGGCGGTCGAAATCCGTTCCGGCAACGTGCACGCCATGATGCGCGAGCACATCGTCCTTGCGCTCCAGATGGCGCGCGCGCTCCGGGCCGACACGCACGAGCGAAAAGTCCGACGTACCGCCGCCGATATCCGCGACCAGCACGAGTCCTTCTTTCGTCAGGCCCGCTTCATAGTCGAACGCCGCGGCGATCGGCTCGTACTGGAAGTGGATCTCCCGCAGACCGACCGCATGCGCGCAGGCTTCGAGCTGTTTTTGCGCGAGATGGTCCGCCCGCGGATCGTCGTCGACGAAAAAAACCGGACGGCCGAGCACCGCGCGTGTCAGCGGCTCGGCGGCGAGCGCTTGCGCTTTCTGCTTCAGATGCTGCAGAAAGAGTGTGATGACGTCGGTGTACTTGATGGCGGAACCGTCGCCGAGATCGGTGCTGTTGTCCGCGAGCGGCGAGCCGAGAATGCTCTTCATCGAGCGCATCAGCCGGCCGTCGAAGCCGTCGATGTACGCTTCGAGCGCCGCGCGGCCGTAGGACTGGTTATTCTCGTCGGTGTTGAAGAAAACCGCGGTGGGCAGCGTGGTCGCCTCGCCTTCCACGGGCGCCAGCCGGATCGACAGGCCGTCCGGCAAAGCGACGGCGGAGTTCGACGTGCCGAAATCGATCGCGCAATAAGTCATGGGCATCGGCGGCGTCGGGTGAGGACGTCGCATTCAAACATGGACGGCGTTTTTAACACGTTCCGAAAACGGCATCAACCGCATTTCCGATATTTTTAAACCATTGAGTTTATTCGACAAAAAGCGGAATGTAACTTGCGTGCATCGCGGCAATTTGTTCACTCTCTTGCGTGCGCAGTCGCAGCGAACGCATCCCGCCGACACATGAACGAAACCGCCGCGCCCCAGGAGAACCGTTTGATCGATACAGCCAGCGATCGTCCCGAGATCATCGAAACCGATCTGCCCGGACGCCTCGATCGTCTGCCGTGGGGCCGCTTCCATACGCTGATCGTGCTGGCGCTCGGCATCACCTGGCTGCTCGACGGACTCGAAGTGACGCTGGCGGGCGCGGTCGCGAGCGCGCTCAAGTCGAGCCCCGCCCTGCAGTTCTCGAACGCGGATGTCGGCATTGCGGGCAGCGCGTATATCGCAGGCGCGGTGCTCGGCGCGCTCGGCTTCGGCTGGCTCACGGACCGGCTCGGCCGGCGCAAGCTGTTCTTCATCACGCTCTTTCTTTACGTGGCCGCCACCGCCGCGACGGCGTTCTCGTGGAATCTCGCGACGTTCGTGCTGTTTCGCTTTCTGACCGGCGCGGGCATCGGCGGCGAATACACCGCGATCAATTCGACGATTCAGGAATTCACGCCCGCCCGCCTGCGCGGCTGGACCGACCTCGCGATCAACGGCACGTTCTGGGTCGGCGCGGGCATCGGCGCGGCGGGCTCGATCGTACTGCTCGATCCCGCCCTGCTTCCGTCCGACTGGGGATGGCGTGCGTGCTTTCTGATCGGCGCGGCGCTCGGTCTCACGATCCTTTTCATGCGGATGTGGGTGCCGGAAAGCCCGCGCTGGCTCATCACGCACAATCGCGAGGAGGAAGCGAAACAGGTCGTCGAGGAAATCGAAGCCCATTTTCGGCAGCACGGCGTCGAGATTCCCGACACGCCCGTCAAGCCGTTGCGCCTGCACGCGCGCGAAGGTACGCGGTTGCGCGAAGTCGTGCATACGCTTTTCAACGCGCACCGCAGCCGCTCGCTGGTCGGCCTCACGTTGATGACGGCGCAGGCATTTTTCTACAACGCGATTTTTTTCACGTACGCCCTCGTGCTGACCGACTTCTACCACGTGCCCGGCGATCACATCGGCTGGTACGTGTTGCCGTTCGCGGCCGGAAATTTCCTCGGTCCCGTCCTGCTCGGCAGGCTCTTCGATGTGCTCGGCCGCCGCAAGATGATCGCGTTCACGTATGCGATTTCGGGCGTGCTGCTGACCGTAAGCGGCTGGATGTTCATGCACGGCATGCTGACCGTGACGACGCAGACCATCGCGTGGATGGTGATTTTCTTCTTCGCGTCCGCGGCGGCGAGCTCGGCGTATCTGACGGTGAGCGAAACGTTCCCGCTGGAGATTCGCGCGCTCGCCATCGCGGTGTTCTACGCGTTCGGGACGGCGCTCGGCGGCATCATCGGGCCGACGCTTTTCGGTCAGCTGATCGATACCCACGAGCGCGGCGCCGTGTTCGTCGGCTATCTGATCGGATCGCTCTTGATGGTCGCGGCGGCTGTCGTCGCGGGCATCTGGGGCGTCGCGGCGGAGCGCAGATCGCTCGAGGATGTCGCTCGACCGCTTTCAGCAGCGGACGAGCCTTGAGCGGGATTACCTGAACGCGTTGTCCCACGCGCCTTCGAAGGCCATTTCCGCCAGCGTCTTGCGCGCGCGCGGCGCCGCTTCACGCTCGCGCAGCGCTTCGTCGAGCTGGCTCGCGTCGCCGTGATGACCGATCGCCATCATCGCGATGAGCTCCACGTCCGCGGGGATCGAAAACGCCTGACGGAACGCGTCCCGATCGAAACCGCCCATCTGATGCGTCGCCAGTCCCAGCGCGTGCGCCTGCAGCACGAGCGCCATCGCGGCCGCGCCGGTGTCGTACGTCGCGGTGCGGTTGGTGTCGCCCTTCGGCGTGAGCGTCGAAGCCGTCACGCAGACGAGCACCGGCACGTTCACATTCCACTTCTGGTTGCCGGGCATGAGCGTGTCGAACGCGCGCCTGAACGCCGCTTCGTCGCGATGACGGTCGAACACGATGAAGCGCCAAGGCTGCAAATTATTCGACGACGGCGCCCAGCGCGCCGCTTCCAGCAGACGATGCAACTGCGCGCGCTGGATGGGCGCATTGGAAAACGCGCGCGGGCTCCAACGGCCGGCGATCAGTTCGTGGATGTCGACATCGGTCGGAGCGGGCTTCGTGGTCATGTTCGGTCCTCGTTGGCGTGATGAAAAACACATGGCGCGCATCGGCGAAGACGCGCGCCGTTCAAGGCGACAAGGATAAACAAGCTCACGCGCGCGCGCAGATCGTCAGGTCGCGGCGACGCCCATCGACCGGCCCGCGCGATTGATGCGCAGCACGGTCACGGCCGCGACGAGGCACAGGCCGCCGGAAATCATCGTCGCGACGGTGTAGCTGCCGAGGCTCGAACGCAGCATGCCGCCGCCGAGCGCCGCGAACGCCGCGCCGAGCTGATGGCCCGCGACGACCCAGCCGAACACGATCGGCGCGGATTCCTTGCCGTAGACGTCGGTGGCGAGGCGCACGGTCGGCGGCACGGTGGCGATCCAGTCGAGACCGTAGAACACGGCAAAGAGCGGCAGGCCGAAGAAATCGATGCCGAACGCATACGGCAGATAAATCAGCGAAAGTCCGCGCAGGCCGTAGTACCAGAACAGCAGCACGCGCGCGTTGAAACGGTCGGACAACCAGCCGGAGAGCGTCGTGCCGAACAGATCGAAAATGCCCATCGCGGCGAGCAGGGTCGCGCCCTGGACTTGCGTCATGCCGTAGTCGGAGCACATCGCGATCAGGTGCGTGCCGACGTAACCGTTCGTGCTCGCGCCGCAGACGAAGAAGCTGAAGAAAAGCAGCCAGAAATCGCGGGTCTTGCTTGCCGATGCGAGCGTGCCGAAGGCGACCTTGATGGGATTTTTGGGCGGCGAGATCGCGCCGGGCGGCACATTAGCCGTTTCACCGACGGGCCGCAGCGAAAGATCCGCCGGACGCTCGGGCAGCAGCCACGCGACGAGCGGCAACACGATCGCCGCCGCCGCCGCGACGACGAACACGACGGGCCGCCAGCCGAAGCGCTCGGAAATCGAAGCGAGGAACGGCAGGAATACGAGCTGACCGGTCGCGGAGCTTGCGGTGAGAATGCCCATCGCGAGACCGCGATGCGTGGTGAACCAGCGGTTCACGATCGTCGCCGACAGCGTGAGCGCCGCGACGCCCGTCGCGCTGCCGACCATGACGCCCCAGACGAGCACCATTTGCCACGGCTCGGTCATCATCGACGAGATGCCGACGCCCGCCGCGAGCGTCGCGATCGCGGCGAGCACCGTCGGGCGCACGCCGAAGCGCTGCATCGCCGCCGCGGCGAACGGGCCGGCGAGACCGTACAGCGCGAGGTTGATCGAAATCGCGAGCGAAATCGTGCCGCGCGACCAGCCGAACTGCTTTTCGAGCGGCAACATCATCACACTCGGCGTCGCGCGCGTGCCGGCCGCCGCGAGCAGCACGAAAAACACGACGCCCACCGCAACCCAGCCGTAATGTATCCGGCCGTTCAGCCGTCTCGCTACCCAATTCATCGCTGCTCCGTTACGTTGATTTTTGTCTTGCGACGTTACCGCTCTGTCACATCAGAGTTGCGAGCTTAGTTACCGATCGGTAACATGTCAAGCGTGCAGCAGAATTCTCGAGGAACCGACTTTGACACGATCAATCGCTGACCGGCCGAAAGCCCACGCCCGTCGAAGTGCGCGAACCGATGGCGCGACCGCGCAGGAGCAATTGCTCGATGCGGCGCAGGAGCTTTTCTATCGCGACGGCATTCGTGCGATCGGCGTCGATGCCGTCGTGGAACGCGCGGGCGTCAATAAAATGAGCCTGTATCGGCGTTTCGCGTCGAAGGACGAGCTCGTCGTCGCGTATCTGGAGCGCATGGACGAAGGCTTTCGGCGGCGCTTCGAGGCGAGCGTCGCGAAACATCCCGACGAACCGGCCATGCAGATGATTCAGGCGCTGGAGGATCTTGTCAAACGGGCGTCCTCGCCGGATTATCGCGGCTGCCCGTTCGTCAATATCGCGTGCGAATTCGGCGATCCGGCGCATCCCGCGCGGCAATCGGTCGAGCGCAACAAAAATTACCTGATCACGCGTCTCGTCGAAATCTGCACGGCTGCCGGAGCGGATAATCCCGTTGAACTGGCGGAATCGCTCGCGTTGCTCGTCGATGGCATCTACGCGACGAGCCAGACGTACGGACCCGGCTCGGGCCCGCTGCTCGCCGCGCCGCGCATCGCGCGCACGCTGATCGCGGCGGCGTGTCCCATGCATCGCAAACAGGAAGGCTCATGACTCACGGCAGCACCCGCGACGAGGTGATCGCGGCGACTCGACACTGGCTCACCCGTGCGGTGATCGGACTCAATCTATGCCCGTTCGCCAAGAGCGTGCATGTCAAAAAGCAGATTCGCTATGTGGTGAGCGATGCGCGTGGCGTAGAAGATCTCGTCGTAGAACTGACGGATGAACTTCGTCTGCTACGCGACACCGCTCCGGAAACCGTCGATACCACGCTCTTGATCACGCCGCACGCGTTCGCGGACTTCGCCGACTACAACGACGCCCTCTTCTTCGCCGAGCGCCTGCTCGATCAATTGGGATTGGCGGGCGACTTGCAGATCGCCAGCTTTCATCCGCAGTATCGGTTCGAAGGCACCGAGCCTGACGACATCGACAATTACACCAATCGCGCGCCGTATCCGATCTTTCATTTGCTACGTGAAGCGAGCATCGATCGCGCCGTCGAGGCGTTCCCCCATGCGTCCGATATCTACGAACGCAATATCGAAACGCTGCGCCGTCTGGGCCATGACGGCTTCGACGCGTGGATGAAGGACAACTCCTGATCAGTGCGCGGGCGTGAAGAATCGCTCGCGCAATTCGTCCAGTCCGAGCGTTTCGAGCACATCCGAGAGCCTTTGCGCGGGCCGCCCGCGCGGCAGATCCTTGAATTGCGCCACGATGAGCTCGTTTTTCATCGAATGTTCCCAGCCGACGAGTTCCGTCACGCTCACCTGATATCCGTGCGATTCGAGTTGCAGGCAACGGAGCACATTGGTGATCTGGCTCCCAAATTCGCGCGTATGCAGCGGGTGCCGCCACATTTCCGTCAGCACGTTCTTCGAGAGCGAGTGCCCTTTGTTCTTTCGCAGCACCGAAGCCACTTCGGCCTGACAGCACGGCACGACCACGATGTACTTCGCTTTCTTCTGCAGAGCGAACGTGATGGCGTCGTCGGTGGCGGTATTGCACGCATGCAGTGCGGTGACGATATCGATCGAATCAGGCAGACGATCTGAATCAATTGATTCGGCCACCGACAGATTCAGAAATGACATCCCCGTAAACCCGAGGCGCTCCGCCAATTCTTCGGATCTTTTTACCAGTTCTTCACGCGTCTCGATTCCAAAGATGTGTGACCGATCGCGCAGAGTCTTGAAGAAGAGATCGTAGAGAATGAACCCGAGATAGGATTTTCCTGCTCCGTGGTCGACGAGTGATACGGCCCCTTGGCGCGCATGAACTTCGGCGAGAAGCGGTTCGATGAACTGATAGAGGTGGTAGACCTGTTTCAGTTTGCGACGGCTGTCTTGATTCATCTTGCCGTCGCGCGTGAGGATATGCAGTTCCTTCAGCAGTTCGATTGACTGTCCTGGACGAATCTCGTGTTTGGTGGAGGGGTCGGGCGTGCCCGGAGCCGACGCGGGGGACTTCCTGGTCATCGTATAGGTTCGATCAATAAAAAACGGGGCATGTTCGCGCCGAATGTGCGCTAACCGCTGGTTCTGCCGTCTCAAAAGAGGAAGTTTACCCAAAAGCGCAAAGACGCTCTCGTTCCGGTCATTGAAGATGAGCCAGTGCGCGGCGGCAATTGCGCGTGGAACAGATTGTGCGTCGTCCGACGATAAGGCCATCGGAAAAGACGACACCGCGTGGCCTTCGGCCGCGTACCGATGCAGCAACAAGAGCAGCAAGCTGGTAACAAGCCGCGTCCCGGCACGTGAAGTCTTTGCCCTTCACCGGTCTTGTTACGTAACACCTAACGCGCAGCGCGGCGAATGCGACTCGCCGGCGCCATGATCATGAGAGGACGGCGATGGATGCGATCCCCGACAAAAAAGCAGAGAAACAGTTTCAGGAGATGCTTGCGACACTGACCGCGATGCCCGCGTGGAGTGAAAAGCAGCAACTCGAACTGGAAATGGCCCGAGAGATTTCCGTGGAAATGTTGCGCCTCGCCGAGTCGATGCGCGACGGATCCACCGACATCGAGACATGCCTGACCATGCTGAAGTACGCCAAGGTGATGGATTTCGTCCTCACGACGCTTGCCTCACGCCGGGAGATCGCGCCGCAAACGCTGCGCGTCATCTTCAAGCTGGCGGGTCTGAAGGTCGATGAAGCGTATCCTGGCTGACACGGACACGTCTTCGGCCTCGGTGCGCGCTTCGGACGCGCGCCGGGGTCAGCCTTTGCGTTTCGTCATCAGGCGCGCCGCGGACTGACGCATGTGCCGCTGCATCGCGGCCTGTGCCTGTATTGCATCGCGCGCTTCCAGCGCTTCGAGAATTTCGCGATGCTCGCCGAGCGCGGCCGCCCACGTTTCCTCCCCTTCGAAGTGCCCGCGTAGCGTCGACGACAACGGGCTGTGCCGCTCGTCGTACAGACTGCCGACCGTTCGCACGAGCACGTCGTTGCCCGTCATTTGCGCGATGGCAATGTGAAATGCGCGATCGGCGCTCATCGGCACCTGGCCGTTTTCGACTTCGCGCGCCATCGTCTCGTACACCGTGCGCAGCGCCTTCAATGCCTTCGGTTTCGCAAACGGTGCGACGCTGGCCGCGATCGCGCCCTCGATCACGCTGCGCGCGGTCATGATTTCGATCGGACTCTCGCCCAGTTCCGCTTCGGTCGCCGGCGGCGTGGCCGCCGGCGTCGCGACGATGTACACGCCCGAACCCATGCGTATTTCGACGCGCCCCTCCAGTTCCAGCGCGACGAGCGCCTCGCGCACGGATGGCCGCGACACGCCGAGCGTCTGCGCCAGTTCACGCTCTGATGGCAGGCGGCCGTTCGGGGCGAAATCCTGCTGCTCGATCAGTCCGCGCAACTTGTCGGCGATCTGGAGATACAGGCGTCGCGTCTCGGCTGGTTTCACGCTCACGTGCTGGCTCCTGCTTTCATCTCGGGGAAAACGTGGATTGTAATCAGCGGAAGGGTTGACGCGCCGTGCGGTGGGCATTCGTCGTTCTCAGCCCGCTTACAAGTGGCTTGACCAATTGCGTTTCGAGCCTCTAGTATGCAATCCGGTAAGGCCAGGTGGCCATTTTTTTTACGGCGCTCTGGAACCGTTCCCACTCGACTATTCTCAAGCTGCCGACGATGAGCAATCCGATTCTTCAATTCGGCACGAGCCGTTTTCTGCAGGCGCACGTGGATTTCTTCGTCAGCGACGCGGCGCGCCGCGATCCGGCGAAGGCCCTCGGAAAGATCACCGTCGTTCAGACCACCGCCAGCGACGACAGCCGCGCGCGCGTCGAGGCGTTGCGCGCGGCCGGACGTTATCCGGTTCGCATTCGCGGCCGTCGAGGGGAAGAAACCGTCGATACGCTCGTCGAATGCGACTCGATCGCAGAAGCCCTGCACGCGAACGAGGACTGGGCTTTGCTGCTCGAGCGCGTGAAGCGCGACGTGAAAGTGATCGTCTCGAACACGGCGGACGCCGGCTACGCGCTCTTTGATACCGACACCGCCGATCTGCTGGAAGGCGAACGCACCCCGCGCGGTTTCGCGGCAAAGCTCGCGGTGCTGCTCCACGCCCGATATGAAGCGGGCGCGGCGCCGGTCACGCTTTTGCCCTGTGAACTGGTTTCGCGCAACGGCGACACGCTGCGCGATCTGGTGATCGGGGTCGCGCGCGGCTGGAACGTCGACGAGGCGTTCATTGGCTATCTCACGAAAGACTGCGTGTGGGTGAATTCGCTCGTGGACCGGATCGTGTCGGAGCCGATTGTGCCTGTCGGCGCGATCGCGGAGCCGTACGCGCTGTGGGCGATCGAGCGACAGGCAGGCATGGTGCTGCCGTGCGAGCACGAGGACATTGTCGTTACGGACGATCTCGCGCATTACGAACGACTCAAGCTCCTGATGCTGAATCTCGGCCATACGATGCTCGCGGAAATCTGGCGCACGCGCGCAGGCTCGCACGACATGACCGTGCTCGACGCAATGCGTGATTCCGCGTATCGCGAGCCGCTCGAAGCGACGTGGCGCGACGAAGTGTTGCCGGTGTTCGAGGCGCTCGGCAAGGGCGATGTCGCGGCGGACTACCTGTCGAGCGTGCGCGACCGCTTCGAGAACCCGTTTCTCGTGCATCGGCTCGCGGACATCGCGCGCAATCACGACGAGAAGAAAGTGCGGCGTTTTCAGCCCGTCATCGAGCTTGCGCGCGAATTGAATCTCGACATCGAGCAGAAGCGCCTGCGCGACGCGCTGGCCGCACGTTGAGTCACCGCGCAAAGGTCCGCCGGAGAAGCAGACCGCGCGTTTCCGAATTCCTTTTGAATCACGGCTCACCGCGCCGGCATCGCGGATCGAGCCGGAACACATGAAGTGCCGCACCACTGAGGAGACAAGCGATGCGCAAAATGCGTTGGGTAGTGATATTTCTGGCTTTTCTGGCAATTGCGATCAATTACATCGATCGCGCGAACCTCGCCGTCGCCGCGCCGCAGATCGAAAAGGCGCTCGGCATCGGCCCCGCTGAAATGGGCTTCATCCTGAGCGGCTTTTTCTGGAGCTACGCGCTCATGCAGATGCCGTTCGGCTGGTTCGTCGATCGCGTCGGCGCGCGTATCGCGTTGCCGCTCGCGGTGGGCTGGTGGTCGGTCTTCACGGCACTCACCGCCGTCGCGACGAGCGTCGCCGGCATGTTCGGCTGCCGCCTGATGCTGGGAATCGGCGAGGCGGGTGCGTATCCGTCGTGCGCGAAGCTCGTGTCGCAATGGTTCAGGAAGGAGCAGCGCGCATTCGCGACCAGCATCTTCGATAGCGGCTCGCGCGTGGGTTCGGCACTGTCCATTCCGGTCGTCGCCCTCATCATCAGCTCGTTTGGCTGGGAAGCGTCGTTCGTCATCACCGGCGTGATCGGCTTCGTGTGGATTCTCGGCTGGTTCCTGATCTACCGTAACAAGTCGACGGGCGATCTGACGGGCGAAACGGATGCCGCGCCGGTGCAGCCGGTCGCACCGCGGACCAAGGTGTCGTGGGCTTCGCTTTTCAAGTACCGCACGCTGTGGGGCATGATGCTCGGCTTCTTCTGCCTGAACTTCGTCATCTACTTCTTCATCACCTGGTTCCCGAGCTATCTCGTGCAGGCGCACGGGTTCTCGCTCAAATCGCTCGGCACGCTCGGCACGATTCCGGCGCTGATGTCGATTCCGGGCGGCTGGTTCGGCGGCTGGGTGTCGGACGCGCTCTTCAAACGCGGCTGGAGCCTCACCGCCGCGCGCAAGACCTGCATGGTCGGCGGCATGCTGCTTTCGTCGGTCATCACGCTTTGCGCATTCGTCACGAACATTTATCTGATGCTCGCGTTCTTCGGCATTGCTTACGCCAGCCTCGCGTTCGCGGCCGCCAGCATCTGGTCGCTGCCGAGCGACGTTGCACCGACCCCGGATCACGTCGCCTCGATCGGCGGCATTCAAAACTTCGCGTCGAACCTGGCGGGCATCGTCATCACGACCTTCACCGGCGTGATGCTCGCGATCACCAAGGGCTCGTTCGTGATTCCGCTGTGTGTCGCAGGCGGCTTCTGCTTCCTCGGCGCGTTCAGCTATCTTGTAATCGTCGGCAAGATCGAACCGCTCAATCGCGCCGAAGAAGAGCAAGCCCGACGCGACACTCGCGCACCTTCCACGGTCTGAGAATAGAACCATGTCCACCACATCCACCGACCATGCGGTCATCAGGCTGCACCCGAACGACGACGTCGTGATCGCGACACGTCAACTGGTCTCCGGCGCGCGGATCGCGTCGGAGGATCTCGTCGTCGCGGGGCTCATTCCGCCGGGACACAAGATCGCGACCCGCGACATCGCCGCGGGCGCGCCCGTGAAACGCTACAACCAGATCATCGGCGTGGCGCGCGAGGCTATTTCGCGCGGACAGCACGTGCACACGCACAATCTGTCGATGGCCGATTTCGCGCGTGAGCACGAGTTCGGCGTCGATTCGCACCCTACGCCGTTCGTCGAGAAGCCCGCGACGTTCATGGGCATCCGCCGGGACGACGGCCGAGTGGCGACGCGCAATTTCGTCGGCGTGCTGACGAGCGTGAACTGCTCGGCGACGGTTGCGCGCGCCATCGCCGATCACTTCCGGCGCGATGTGCATCCGGAAGCGCTCGCGGATTATCCGAACGTGGATGGCGTGATCGCGCTCACGCATGGACTCGGATGCGGTATCGACATGCAGGGCGAAGGGCTCGGCATTCTGCGCCGCACGCTTTCGGGTTACGCCGTGCATCCGAACTTTCATTCCGTGCTGTTCGTCGGACTAGGCTGCGAAACGAACCAGATTTCGGGCGTGCTCGAATCGAGCGGCTTGAAGGACGGCGCGAAACTGCGCAGCTTCACGATTCAGGACAGCGGTGGCACGCGAAAGACGATCGAGCGCGGTATCGCGATGATCAAGGAAATGCTCGCCGATGCGAATCGCGTGCAGCGCGAGCCGGTGCCAGCGGCGCATCTGGTCGTCGGATTGCAGTGCGGTGGCTCGGATGGTTATTCCGGCATCTCGGCGAATCCGGCTTTGGGCGCCGCGGTCGACAAGCTCGTCGCGCACGGCGGAACGGCGATTCTCTCGGAGACGCCCGAAGTGTACGGCGCGGAGCATCTGCTGACGCGCCGGGCAGTGAGCCGCGAAGTCGGCGAGAAACTGCTCGCGCGCATCAAGTGGTGGGAAGAGTACTGCGCGCGCAACGGCGCGGCGATGGACAACAATCCGTCTGCCGGCAACAAGGTCGGCGGTCTCACGACGATCCTCGAAAAGTCGCTCGGCGCGGTCGCGAAGGGCGGGACGACCAATCTCGTCGAAGTGTACGAGTACGCGCAGCGCATCGACGCGAAGGGTTTCGTCTTCATGGATTCGCCCGGCTACGATCCGATGTCCGCGACGGGACAGGTCGCCTCGGGCGCGAATCTGATCTGCTTCACGACGGGCCGCGGCTCCGCCTATGGATGCGCGCCCTCGCCTTCGCTCAAGCTCGCGACGAACACCGCGTTGTGGGAGCGTCAGGAAGAGGATATGGACATCAACTGCGGCGGCGTGATCGATGGATCGGCGACCATCGAGCAGCTCGGCGAACAGATCTTCCAGATGATGCTTGACTGCGCATCAGGCGTGGCGTCGAAGAGCGAACTGCATGGATACGGACAGAGCGAGTTCGTGCCCTGGCAGGTGGGTGTGGTGACCTGAGTTTTTACCGTGGTTTTAGTTGTGAAGGGCGCAGCGGATTGACCGATGCGCCCTTTTTTTAGACTGCGGCCGCGTGTTGCGCCATCATCTGCAAAGCTACGGCCTCCGCGACTTCGATGCCATCGATCGCCGCCGAATAGATACCGCCGGCGTAGCCCGCTCCCTCGCCTGCCGGATACAGGCCCTCGACGTTGACGCTCTGATAATCGTCCCTGCGGCGCACGCGAATCGGCGAAGAGGTGCGCGTTTCGACGCCGGTCAATACGGCGTCATGCATCGCGAATCCTTTGATCTTTTTGTCGAGTTCGGGCAAGGCTTCGCGGATCGCTTCGATGACGTAGTCGGGCAACGCGGTGCTCAAATCGGTCGGCTTCACGCCCGGCTTGTACGACGGGACAACCGAACCAAGCGTAGTCGACGCGCGCCCCGCGATGAAATCGCCGACGAGTTGTCCCGGCGCGGAGTAGTCGCCGCCGCCCAACTCGAAGGCGCGCTCTTCCCACTTGCGTTGAAACGCGATGCCGGCAAGCGGGCCGCCCGGATAATCTTCCGGTGTAATGCCCACGACGATGCCGGCATTCGCGTTGCGTTCGGCGCGTGAATATTGACTCATGCCGTTCGTCACAACGCGCCCCGGCTCCGACGTTGCCGCGACGACCGTGCCGCCCGGGCACATGCAGAAGCTGTACACCGCGCGGCCGTTGCTGCAATGGTGGACCACTTTGTAGTCCGCCGCACCCAGCTTTTCGTGACCCGCGAACTTGCCGAAGCGGCTTCTGTCGATCAACCCTTGCGGATGTTCGATGCGAAAGCCCAGCGAAAATGGCTTGGCCTCCATGTACACGCCGCGGTCGTGCAACATTTGGAACGTATCGCGCGCGCTGTGACCGACGGCGAGCACGACATGATCGCAGCGCAGCGTTTCGCCGGTCGAAAGCGTGAGGCCGCGCACCTTGCCGTTGTCGATCTCGATGTCCTCGACTCGCTGCTGGAATCGCACTTCACCGCCGAGTTGGTGGATCTGCGCGCGCATCTTCTCGACCATGCTCACGAGCCGGAACGTGCCGATGTGCGGGCGGCTCAAGTACAGGATGTCTTCCGGTGCGCCTGCCTTCACGAATTCCTCGAGCACTTTGCGTCCGTAGTGCTTCGGATCCTTGATCTGGCTGTACAGCTTGCCATCGGAAAACGTGCCGGCGCCGCCTTCTCCGAACTGTACGTTCGACTCCGGGTTGAGTTCGTTGCGTCGCCAGAGGCCCCACGTGTCTTTCGTTCGCTCACGCACGGCCTTGCCGCGCTCGAGGATGATCGGACGGAAGCCCATCTGCGCGAGGATCAAGCCTGCAAAAAGCCCGCAAGGTCCCATGCCGATCACAACCGGACGCAGTCGAGTCGAACCCGCCGGCGCTTTCGCCACGAAACGATAGGCCATGTCCGGCGTCACGCCGCATTGCGGATGGGGACGCGCCTCAAGACGCTTCAGCACCGATGCTTCGTCTTGCAGCTCGACATCGATGATGTAGGTGAGTTTGATATCGGCGCGCTTGCGGGCATCGTGCGCACGGCGAAATACGTGAAAGCTCACGAGTTCGTTTGCCGCTACGCCAATCTCCGCGAGACGTGCGAGAACCGCAGATTCAATAGCCGATTCGATGTGATCGAGCGGGAGCTTGATTTCGCTTAGACGTAGCATGGGACATCGACGGCGCTGGCCGTGCGTTTTGAGAATACGTGGAGGGAATTTTAGCGCTTGCGAGACGCGACTTCCGTCCCTTCGCTGTGCGCGCTTCCAAACGCAAAAACCCCACCTTTGTGGGGTGGGGTTTTTGTTTATCGCATGAGGAGCCTGACGATTACCTACTTTCACACGGGTATCCGCACTATCATCGGC
>NZ_JALQDH010000035.1:0-101961 GCF_023631365.1 Caballeronia sp. INML2
GAAAAACCTTCCTCTGATACTTCGTGTGAGACTCTTGATACTTTCGCTATATCCAGCCCCGAAGAACCAGACCGCACCCAACATCAAGCGCCCACACTTATCGGCTGTTAGTTTTTAAAGAGCACATCGCAAGACCCCTACCTCACCTTCCGTCTTGCGTCGCTGCATCAGCAGCAGAGAAACGAGATTATGAACAACATTTCGGTTCGTGTCAACAAGAATTCGACGCATTTTCTTATCGACTCAAACTGCTAAGACCTGTCGACTCAAATCAAACGGGTCGTGCGGACATCGCACGACCCGTTGACGTAAATCTTGGTGCCGGCTGCAGGACTCGAACCCGCCACCTGATGATTACAAATCAACTGCTCTACCAGATGAGCTAAGCCGGCGAAGGACGAGATTCTACTTCATTTAACGACTTTGAGGTGAGACCTCGCGGGGGATTTTGAAGCATCGTCATCGGCGTCCGTTTGCGATTGATCCTTTGGCACGGGATCCACACGTTCATCCGCTGGCTCCTCGATCTGCCGAGTGTCGCGCTCAGACGATCGCCCCCCGACGGGAGCGCTCGCCAACTCCGCTCCAGAATGCGTCTGCTCGACCGGGAACGCCATCCCTTGTCCGTTCTCGCGCGCGTAGATAGCCAAAACGTTCGCGACTTGCACCTCGATCTTGTGCGACTTGCCGGAGAATCGCGCGCTGAACTCGATCCACTCGTTGCCCATCTGCAGCTGGCTCGTCGCCTCGAAACTGATGTTCAACACGATCTCGTCGTTGCGCACGAACTGACGCGGAACGCGCGTCGCCGCATCGACTCGCACGGCGATATGGGGCGTAAAACCGTTGTCTGTGCACCACTCGTACAGCGCGCGCAACAAATACGGCTTGGTGGAAATCTCTTGCATCAACTTTCCTCTGCCGGAATGCGGCGGCACGAAACCGCGCCGCCGCGTCCCAACGCACTCAAACTATCGACGCATCACCTTTTCGGAAGGCGTCAGCGCTTCAATATAAGCCGGGCGGCTGAAAATCCGCTCGGCGTACTTCATCAACGGTGCGGCGTTCTTCGACAGCTCGATGCCGTAGTGATCCAGACGCCACAGCAGCGGCGCGATCGCGACGTCGAGCATCGAGAACTCCTCGCCCAGCATGTACTTGTTCTTCAGGAAGATCGGAGCGAGCTGCGTGAGGCGATCGCGGATCGCGCTACGCGCCTTCTCGTGATTCTTCTCGGCGGCCTTGCCCTTCTCGTTCTCGAGCGTACCGACGTGAACGAACAGCTCCTTCTCGAAGTTCAGCAGGAACAGGCGCGCGCGGGCGCGCTGCACCGGGTCTGCCGGCATGAGTTGCGGGTGCGGGAAACGCTCGTCGATATACTCGTTGATGATATTCGACTCGTACAGGATCAGGTCGCGCTCAACGAGAATCGGTACCTGTCCGTATGGGTTCATCACCGCGATGTCTTCCGGCTTGTTGAACAGGTCAACGTCGCGAATCTCGAAATCCATGCCCTTTTCGAACAACACCAGCCGGCAGCGCTGGGAGAAGGGGCAAGTAGTGCCGGAATACAGAACCATCATGTTTTTAAAGTTCCTTCAGTAAACTCGAAGGGTCGGCCGCGGCGTTTTCTCGCCGAAAACGTCGTCGCGCCGACCCACGCCTTCGAAGGCGCGCTATTTGATATCTTTCCAGTATGCCGCGTTCAGGCGCCACGCGAGGAAACTCAGCAGCGCCAGGAACAGCAGAACCCAGACACCGAGCCGCTTGCGCGTCTGCTGCGCAGGCTCCGCCATCCACGACATGTACGAAACGAGATCGGCCACAGTTGAATCATAATCCACGGATGACATGGCACCAGGCGCAACCTGAGTGTAACCGACGAATCTTCTTACCTTTTCGCCGGTCTTTTCGTCCGTATCGGTCTCGAATTTCGCATCCCGAATGCCTTGCAGAGTCCAGAGCACGTGCGGCATGCCGACATTCTCATACACGCGGTTGTTCCAGCCGGTCGGCCGCGTCGGATCGCGATAAAAGCTCCGCAAGTACGTATAGAGCCAGTCGTTGCCGCGCGCCCGCGCCTCGACCGATAAATCCGGCGGCGACGCGCCGAACCAGGCTTTCGCATCCTCGGGGCGCATCGCGATGGACATCGTGTTGCCGACCTTGTCGGTCGAGAAAAGCAGGTTCTCCTGAATCTGCTTTTCGCTGATGCCGATGTCGGTCAGCCGGTTGTACCGCATCAGATTCGCGCTGTGGCAGTTCAGACAGTAGTTTACAAAAACCTGGGCGCCATGCTGCAAGGACGCGAGATTGTCCGAACTAGCGGGCGCCCGGTCGAGCACCGCCTCTTCCTGCGCAAAAGCCGGCGCCGCACCGAACGAGAGCAGCGCCGCACCGATCATCGCTATTGTAGAGAGCCATTTTTTCATCGTATTCGTCTCCGGACGTGCGCTCAGTGAGGTTTGTAGTGCACTCGCTCAGGCGGCGTCCTGAATCTGCCGCGCGGCGTCCAGAAAGGCATGCCGAGGAAGAACGCGAAATAGATCAACGCGCAGATCTGCGCGATCAGCGTCGCGGCCGGCGATGGCGGTCGCGTGCCCAGGAAGCCGAGCATTAGAAACGCGAAGATGAAGATCGCGTAGAAGACCTTGTGGAAGAGCGGTCGGTAGCGGATCGATTTCACCGGACTGCGATCGAGCCACGGCAGGAAGAACAGCGACACGACCGCCGTGCCCATCACGACCACGCCCCAGAATTTCGATTCCGTCAGCGCCATGAAAATCAGCACGAGAACCGCGAGCACCGGCAGGCCAAGGCGCCACTTGCCGCGCCCCTTCACCAGCGCAAGCAGTCCGAGCAGTGCGATGACGATCATCAGCACGATCTTGAACGGATCGGTGGTGGCGCGAAGCATCGCGTAGAACGCGGTGAAGTACCACACGGGCGCGATCTCGGGCGGCGTCTGCAGCGGGTTGGCCGGCACGAAATTGTTGGCTTCGAGGAAGTAGCCGCCCATTTCCGGCGCGAAGAAGATGATCGCCGCAAAGATCAGCAGGAACACGCACACGCCCATGAAGTCGTGCACCGAGTAGTACGGATGAAACGGAATGCCGTCGAGCGGAATGCCGTCCGGCCCCTTCTTCGCCTTGATCTCGATGCCGTCCGGATTGTTCGAGCCGACTTCATGGAGCGCGACCAGATGCGCGACGACGAGTCCGATCAGCACGAGCGGAATCGCAATCACGTGGAACGCGAAGAAGCGGTTCAGCGTGACATCCGACACGACGTAATCGCCGCGAATCCACAAGGACAGATCCGGACCGATGAACGGAATCGCCGAGAACAGGTTCACGATAACCTGCGCGCCCCAGAACGACATCTGCCCCCACGGCAGCAGATAACCGAAGAACGCTTCGGCCATGAGGCACAGGAAGATCGCGCACCCGAAGATCCATACGAGTTCGCGCGGCTTGCGATACGACCCGTACATCAGCCCGCGGAACATATGCAGATACACGACGACGAAGAACATCGACGCGCCCGTCGAGTGCATGTAGCGGATGAGCCAGCCCCACGGCACCTCGCGCATGATGTACTCGACCGATGCGAACGCAAGCGTCGCATCGGGCTTGTAATTCATCGTCAGGAAAATGCCGGTGACAATCTGATTCACCAGCACCAGCAGCGCCAGCGAGCCGAAGAAGTACCAGAAGTTGAAGTTCTTCGGCGCGTAGTACTCGGAAACGTGCTTCTTCCAGGTCGAGGTCATCGGAAACCGGCGGTCGATCCAACCGGTCAAGCCCGTTGTCTCCACTTCCTTGTCTGCGGTCGCCATTTACGCCTCTCCCTTTTCGTCCTTGCCGATCACGAGTTGCGTCGCGGAGGTGAACATGAACGGTGGAATGTCCAGGTTCTGCGGCGCGGGCTTGTTCTTGAAGACGCGGCCGGCCATGTCATAGGTCGAGCCGTGGCACGGGCAAAGGAAGCCGCCCGGCCAGTTATCGGGGAGATTGGGTTGCGCACCCTCCTGGAAACGCGGCGTCGGCGTGCAGCCCAGATGGGTGCACACCGCGACCGCCACGAGAATGTTCTTGTGATCGGCGCGCGAGCGATACTCGTTGTTGCAGTACTCCGGCAACGGCATCGAAAATTCCATCTTGGACTTCGGGTCAGCGACTTCGTTGTCGGCCTTCTTGACGTCGGCCAGCATTTCGTCGGTGCGGTTGACGATCCACACCGGCTTGCCGCGCCAGGCAACGGTCATCATTTCGCCCGGCTTAAGTCCGCTGATATCGACCTCGACGGGCGCGCCCGCCGCCTTGGCCTTCTCCGATGGAGCAAACGAACCTACAAAAGGAACCACGGTTGCCACAGCTCCGAAACCACCTGCTGCGGTCGTCGCAATCAGCCAGGTACGGCGGCCGCCGTCGACGCGTTTTTCATCCTTGTCTCGCATCACACGCCCCACTTCTGAGTTGGATTTATACCGTCACATCAGTTGTTCGCCGTTAGTGTGCGCGAATGGAGTTAGCATTTACAAGGGCCGCCTAGCAAAAATCACTCGAAGTGATTGATGCTTCAGGGTTTTCCCCACGTTTTTCGCGCAATATCGTGAAGCGTTCGTTTAAGGCAACTGCAAGCGCCAAATAATGGGCGCGCCGGCTTAACAGCGTATTAAACCGGATTATCGATATCGATAAAAAGATGTTCGATATCGAACTGCTCCGACAGATGCGCGCCGACGGCCTGCACGCCGTAACGCTCCGTCGCGTGATGCCCGGCCGCGATATACGCCACGCCCGACTCCGCCGCGATATGCATGGTCTGCTCCGAGACCTCGCCGCTCAGATAGACGTCGGCGCGCGCCGCTATCGCGTCTTCGAAATAGCCCTGCGCGCCGCCCGTGCACCACGCCACGCGTCGCAATTCCCTGTTCGTATCGCCGAACACGAGAGGCTTCCTGCCAAGCGCGTTCTCGACCATCGCGCCGAAGTGCTCGAGCGAAAGCGGCATCGCGAGCGTCGCGACCCAGCCGAGATCCTGATCGGCGAAACGGCCGTCCGCGATCAGCCCGAGGCGCGCACCGATCTGCGCGTTGTTGCCGAACTCCGGGTGCGAATCGAGCGGAAGATGGTAGGCGAAGAGATTGATGTCGTTGGCGATCAGCGTGCGCAACCGACGATACTTGCGCCCCGTGATCTGCGGCGCCTCGTTGCGCCAGAAGTAGCCGTGATGCACGAGGACGGTGTCCGCGCCCCATTCCAGCGCGGCCTCCAGGAAAGCCTGCGAGGCCGTCACACCGGTTGCGATCTTCTGCACGCGGCGCGCGCCTTCGACCTGCAGACCGTTCGGGCAATAGTCCTTGAAGCGGCCGATTTCCAGCAGATTGTTCAGATACAATTCGAGTTCGATCCGATCCATGAAATCCTCTATCCCTTCAAATGCTTAGACGCTTCTGGCTATTTTTTGCCCAAGCGGTCACCGTGCTTTTGGCCCTGATGTTCATCATCGCGACCTTGAAACCGCAGTGGCTTCAACGTCAGGGTCAATTCGGCAAGCAGCTTGCCGAGCCGATCGTCGCGTTGCAGGAAGTGGCGCCGAGCATCGGCTCGCGCCCGGTTCAATCGTCCTACTCGGAAGGCGCGCAAAAGGCGATGCCGGCCGTCGTAAACGTGTTCTCCAGCAAGGACGGCAATCTGCCGCCCGATCCGCGTGCGAAAGACCCGCTGTTCCGCTATTTCTTCGGTGACAAGAACAAACGCAAGAGCGACGAGCCGCCGGCGTCGAACCTCGGCTCCGGCGTCATCGTCAGCTCGGAAGGTTACATTCTAACGAACCAGCATGTCGTCGACGGTGCGGATCAAATCGAAGTCGCGCTCGCCGATGGTCGCACGGCCAGCGCAAAAGTGATCGGCGTCGATCCGGAAACCGACCTCGCCGTGCTCAAGATCAACATGACCAATCTGCCGAGCATCACCCTCGGGCGCATGGACCAGACGCGCGTCGGCGATGTCGTACTCGCGATCGGCAATCCGTTCGGCGTCGGCCAGACGGTCACGATGGGCATCGTCAGCGCGCTCGGACGCAATCACCTCGGCATCAACACCTTCGAGAACTTCATCCAGACGGATGCAGCCATCAATCCCGGCAACTCGGGCGGTGCGCTGGTGGACGTGAACGGCAATCTGCTCGGCATCAACACGGCAATCTATTCGCGCAGCGGCGGCTCGCTCGGCATCGGCTTCGCGATTCCCGTGTCAACCGCGCGCAGCGTACTGGAAAGCATCATCACGACGGGCACCGTCACGCGTGGCTGGATTGGCGTGGAGCCGCAGGACGTGACCCCGGAGATCGCCGAATCGTTCGGGCTGGATCAGAAATCCGGCGCGATCGTCGCCGGCGTGCTGCAAGGCGGTCCGGCGGACAAGGCGGGTATCAAGCCGGGCGACATCCTCGTGTCCATCAACGAAGACACCATCACCGACACGACGCGCCTGCTCAACGTCGTCGCGCAGATCAAGCCGGGCACGTCGGTCAAGGTTCATCTGATGCGCAAGAACAAGGAACTCGACGTCAACGTGATGATCGGCAAGCGTCCCGCGCCGCCGCGCGCACCACAGATGCCGGACGAAGATCAAGGCGATCAGGGTGACCAGGGCGACGAATAAACGCCGCATTCACAAAACAAAAAGGCAGCTTCGATCACTCGAAGCTGCCTTTTTTGTATCCGGCAGGCCGACGCTCACCGCGACAATACGCCGCACCTACTCCGCCGCCGGCTCCTCGTTCTTGATCTGCTCCTTGCCAACCACGAGCCGTGCCGCAATGATGCCCGCCTCATAAAGAATGACGAGCGGAATCGCGAGAATCAGTTGCGAGAAAACGTCGGGCGGCGTGACGACAGCCGAGATGACGAACGCGCCGACGATCACGTATGGGCGGATCTGCTTGAGCTTCTGGATCGACACGACGCCCATGCGCGCCAGCAGCACGACGACGATCGGAACCTCGAACGTCACCCCGAACGCGATGAACATCGTCAGCACGAAGCTCAGGTAGTTGTCGATGTCCGTTGTCATCTCCGCGCCCAGCGGCGCGTTGTAATGCGCCATCACGCGGAAAATAGTGGGGAACACGACGAAGTAGGCGAACGCCATGCCGCACAGGAAAAGCGTGTAGCTGCTGAAGACGAGCGGCCCGACGAGCTTCTTCTCGTGCTGATACAGCCCCGGCGCGACGAAGGCCCAGACCTGATACAGCACGATCGGCAGCGCGATCACGAAGGCGACGAGCATTGTCACCTTCATCGGCACGAAGAACGAGCCGGTGACGTCGGTGACGATCATCTTGCCGTCGGCTGGCAGGTTCTGCATCAGCGGACGGGCCAGCAGCTTGAAGATGTCCGGCGCCCAGTACACCAGCCCGATGAATACGACGATGACTGAAGCGCCCGCGCGAATGATGCGGTCGCGCAATTCGACGAGATGCGAAATGAACGTCTCTTCGACGGGCTCTTCTTTATTGTGTTGCGGGTCGCTCACGCCGGCCCTCGGTAGAAATCATCGATGAAGGAATCGCGGCTCGCTCAGAAGAACTTCGTCTGCCGGCGCAGGGTGGCTGGCGTATGACGAGCGACGCGCGCCGCGCCCGACTGGACCCGCGTGCGACGAGAAGTCGTGCGCTTGTACCAGTTCGGAATCGCTGCCTGCTTCACGCGCCAGTTCTTGCGCCTGGTCGACGTCGATGACGACGTGCTCGCCCAGGGCTTGTCCGACGCGGCGCTGTCCGCCTGTTCGCCCGCGCTACCCGCGATGCTCGGCGCGACCGACGTGCCCTCTTTCCACGCATCGTTCAGTTCGGACTCGTGGCGACGCAGCGTGTCGTGAATCGTCGATTCGACGTTGGACGCCGCGGTTTCGAACTCGGTGCGCATTTTCTTCAGCTCATCGAGTTCCATCTCGCGTGCCACTTCCGATTTGACGTCGTTGATATAACGCTGCGCGCGCCCGAACAGCGCCCCCGCCGTGCGAGCGACGCCCGGCAGGCGCTCCGGCCCGAGAACCACCAGCGCGACGACGCCGATGACCGCCATTTTGGTCAGACCGAGATCGAGCATTGAACGAAAAGTGGAGGGTTACCGTCGGCGGACGGATTAGCGGTAGTCGCCCGGGCGGGACTTGTCCTTCGCTTCGACGTCAACGGCGCCGTTACGCGGCAGCTCGCGCTGATCGGTCGTATTTGCCGGCGTCTCGCCTTCGCGCATGCCTTCCTTGAAACCCTTCACCGCGCCGCCCAGATCGCCGCCGATATTGCGCAGTTTCTTGGTGCCGAACACGAGCGCCACGATCAACAGAACGATCAACCAATGCCAAATGCTTAACGAACCCATGAATGAAAACTCTCCGTGATTCCGCCCCGATTTGGGTATCTAAAGCGGAAGACTGGCCTCGCGGCCTGAGCCAAGGCTGACCGCCTCGACTTCAACTATCGATTTTGCTCGCCCAATATTTCATTGGAAAGGAGAATGCAGACGCAGATTGCAGCATTACCCCATTCGGCGCCACGGGCGCTCGCCGGCCAACAAATGCGCGTGGATGTGATACACCTCCTGCCCGCCGCCCGGTCCGGTATTAATTACCGTGCGAAAACCGGTGTTCCCTCCCGTGTAGGAGACACCCAGATCTTTCGCCAAACGTCCGACGAGACTCACCATTCTACCAAGCAGCGGACTGTCACTTTCTGTGCAGTGGGAAAGTGTTTCAATATGCTTGCGCGGAATCACCAGCACATGCACCGGCGCTGCCGGGTTGATGTCGTTGAAGGCGACGAACTCGTCGTCCTCATAAACCTTCGTGCTCGGCAGCTGGCCCGTGGCGATCTTGCAGAAAATGCAGTTGTCTTGACTCATGTATGTCCCGTGTGTCTCCCGTTCCCGGGCCAGATTGATCGAAGCGTATTCAGAACCAGGCGCGCGGTTCGATCGCCTTGTCCTCGTATAGATACAACCAGCCCTTGATGATGCGATAGAGCGTCCAGATGCTGACCGCGGCGAGAATCAGGAAGCCGATGCCGATCCAGATCGTCGCAAAGCCGATCACATGACCCAGCACCGCCCACCAGAACGTGCGGATCTGCCAGGTGAAGTGATCCTCATAGGGGGTGCCGGCGGCGTCGCTTCGCTTGACGTAGTTGAGGATGATGGCGACCAGGCCGGTCAGCCCCCCGGTCAGCCAGTAGACGGCATACAACGCGTACAGAACGTGGGTGAACGTGCGCATGTTGCGCAGACGCTCCGGGTCATCCGAGTTCTGAACGACGGGTGGCGGATAAGGTTCGTACTGCCGGTTCATGCTGCCCTCCTTCGCTCGAGGCGAGACGCTCGTCAGCTGCCGCTTTGCTCGCGCTGGCGCGACTTGCGCAGCGCCTTCTCCTCGATCCCCGACAGGCCTTCGCGACGTTCCAGTTCCGCGACCACGTCGGCGGGGCTCAGGTCGAAATGCGACAGCATCACGAGACAATGAAACCACAAATCAGCGACTTCACTGACGAGCGCTTTCGGCGCGCCGCCATGACGCGCGTCCTTTGCGGCGAGCACGACTTCCGTCGCTTCCTCGCCGATCTTCTTCAGGACCGCATCGTCGCCTTTATGAAAGAGTCGGGAAACATAGGATTGTTCCGGATCACCGCCCTTGCGACTGTCGATAACGGAGGCGAGGCGCAGCAGCGTGTCGAGCGTATTGGCTTGCGTCATTTGTAAATGCTTTCTGGGTCTTTCAGGACCGGCTCGACGGCGACCCACTCGCCGCTCTCCGCCGTGCCTTCGAATTTCTGGAAAAAACAGGAATGGCGGCCGGTGTGGCACGCGATGCCCGATACCTGCTCGACCTTGAGCAGCACGACGTCTTCGTCGCAGTCGAGGCGCACGTCGTGGACATGCTGGACGTGACCCGATTCCTCGCCCTTGAACCACAGGCGCTGACGCGAGCGCGAGAAGTACACGGCGCGCTTCAGTTCGATGGTCTTCGCGAGCGCCTCGCGATTCATCCACGCGAACATCAGCACGTCGTTGGTCGACGCTTCCTGCGCGATCACCGGCACGAGGCCGTTCGCGTCCCACTTCACCTTGTCGAGCCAGGTCATTTGATCGCTCACCGCTTACGTCCTTACCGAAATGCCGTGATCGGCCATGAAGCGCTTCGCCTCGCCGACCGTATGCTCGCCGTAGTGAAAGATGCTCGCGGCAAGCACCGCGTCCGCGTGGCCTTCGACGATTCCGTCCGCGAGATGCTGCAACGATCCCACGCCGCCCGATGCGATCACCGGCACCGGCACCGCGTCCGATACGGCGCGCGTCAGGGCGAGATCGAATCCGGCCTTGGTGCCGTCGCGGTCCATGCTGGTCAGAAGAATTTCGCCCGCGCCGTACTCGGCCATCTTGCGCGCCCATTCGATCGCGTCGATGCCCGTCGCCTTGCGGCCACCGTGCGTGAACACTTCCCAGCGCGGCGTCTCGCCCTCGGCCGACACACGCTTGGCGTCGATCGCGACGACGATGCACTGCGAGCCGTGCTTGTCCGACGCGTCGCGCACGAGCTGCGGATTCGCGACCGCCGACGAATTCATGCTGATCTTGTCCGCGCCCGCGTTGAGCAGACGCCGCACATCCTCGACAGCGCGCACACCGCCGCCGACGGTCAGCGGAATGAACACCTGTGACGCCACCGACTCGATGATCGGCAGAATGAGATCGCGTTGATCGGAAGTCGCGGTGATATCGAGGAACGTGAGTTCGTCGGCGCCCTGGTCGTCGTAACGACGCGCGATTTCGACGGGATCGCCCGCATCGCGCAGCTCAACGAAGTTGACGCCCTTGACGACGCGACCGGCGGTCACGTCCAGGCAGGGAATGATGCGTTTTGCGAGAGCCATGTTCTTGCCACTTACAAAGTAAGGGCGGCGTCGCGGCCGCCCGGAGTGCTGCTCAGATGTGCTCGCGCTCAGGCGTCTTCAAGCGCCGTCGGCTTCGCGCAGCGCGTCGGCGCGTGTCTGGGCGGCCTTGAAATCGAGGTCGCCGGAATAGATCGCGCGGCCGCAGATCACCCCTTCGATGCCTTCGTCCTCGACCTCGCAGAGCGACTCGATATCCGCGATGCTCGACAGCCCGCCGCTCGCGATCACCGGAATCTTCACCGCCTGCGCGAGGCGCACGGTCGCGTCGATGTTGATGCCCTGAAGCATCCCGTCCCGGCCGATATCCGTGTAAATGATCGATTCGCAGCCGTAGTCCTCGAATTTGCGGCCGAGATCGACGACTTCGTGGCCCGTCAGCTTGCTCCAGCCGTCCGTGGCGACCTTGCCGTCCTTCGCGTCCAGCCCGACGATGATGTGCCCTCCGAACGCGCTGCACGCGTCCTGCAGGAAGCCTGGATTCTTCACCGCCGCAGTGCCGATGATGACGTACGACAGGCCGTCGTCCAGATAGCGCTCGATGGTTTCCAGGTGACGGATGCCGCCGCCCAGTTGCACGGGAATCTCGCTGCCCACCTCGTCGAGGATCGCGCGGATCGCGTCGCCGTTCCTCGGCTTGCCGGCAAACGCGCCGTTCAGATCGACCAGATGCAGCCGTCGTGCGCCGCGATCGACCCAATGTCGGGCCATCGCTGCCGGATCTTCTGAAAAAATGGTCGCCTGGTCCATATCGCCTTGCTTGAGGCGCACGCACTGACCGTCCTTAAGATCGATGGCCGGAATGAGCAGCATAGGTATCGCGTATTTTCGGGGTGAAGTTGATCAAAACGGCGCACGTGCGGTCTTTCGTGCCTCTGCCGCGAGCCGTCTCGCTAGTGTAGTACAAGTCTTGCAACGGTCATGCGCCCGTAGTAGTAGGCGAAAACGCTAGCGCACGCGCCGTTTCACGGGTTCCAGTGCACGAAATTCCGGTACAGACGCAGGCCTGCATCCGCGCTCTTTTCCGGATGAAATTGGGTCGCGAAGATATTGTCGCGCGCAACTGCCGACGTAAATGCGCTGCCGTACACGGTTTCGCCGGACGTGTGCGCCGGATTGTCCGGCACCACGTAGTAGCTATGCACGAAATAGAAGAATGCGCCGTCCGCGACGCCGTCCCAGATCGGATGCGCTTGCGTCTGACGAACGCGGTTCCAGCCCATTTGCGGCACCTTGAAGCGCGAGCCGTCGTCCTGCAGCAGGCCGTCGAGCTGGAAGCGGACGACTTTGCCGGGCAAGAGGCCCAGGCCCTTGGTATCGCCTTCCTCGCTCCATTCGAAAAGCATTTGCTCGCCGACGCACACGCCGAGCATCGGTTTTTCGCGCGCCGCCTGCATCACCGCTTCCTGAAGCCCGGATTCGGCCAGATGCGCCATGCAGTCGCGCATCGCGCCCTGTCCCGGCAACACGACCCGATCCGCCGCATGGATGCCTTGCGGCTGATCGACGATCGCCACGTTCGCTTCGGGTGCAGCCTTTTTCAGCGCCTGATAGACCGAGCGCAGGTTGCCCATTCCGTAATCAACAATCGCAATCGAAGTATTCATTTCAAAGATGGCATCAAGGCCTTCAACCCGTCGACGATGAACTCCACCGCCAATGCGGACAACATCAAACCCATGAGACGCGTGCCGATGTTGATTCCCGTGCGCCCGACCCAGCGGGCGATCGGCTCGGCGAGATTCAGTGCGCCGAAGCACAGCCCCGCGATGATCGCACCCAGCACGACGAGCCCGAAACGGTCGTACCAGTGCTGCGCATTGGCAGCATAGACGATCACCGTGCTGATGGAACCCGGCCCGGTGAGCAGCGGAATCGCGAGCGGCACGACCGCGATGCTGTTGCGTTCCTCGGCTTCCATGCGTTCTTCCACCGTCGAGCGCGCGTTGCCGACCTGCGCGTTCAACATGCTGATTGCCATGAGCAGCATGATGATGCCGCCGCCCACTTCGAACGATCCGACCGAAATGCCGAAGAACGCGATGATCTGCTGCCCGAGCAGCGCCGTCACCGCGATCACGCAAAACACCGAAATGGACGCGACGCGAATCGTGTTGCGTCTCTCGATCTCGGACTGCTGCGAGGTCAGGCTCAGAAAAAACGGTATCGCGCCGATCGGGTTGATCAGCGCGAGCAACGATATGAACGACTTGAACAGATCCATCGTGTTGTCGACGCGCGCGCCGAATCAGCGTGAGTCGATCAGAGACTGCCCTTGGTCGACGGAATCTGTCCTGCCGCGCGCTCGTCCATTTCGACGGCCATGCGCAACGCGCGGCCGAACGCCTTGAACACGGTCTCGACCTGATGATGCGCGTTGATGCCGCGCAGGTTGTCGATATGCAGCGTCACGCCGGCATGATTCACGAAGCCGCGAAAGAATTCGATGGTGAGGTCGACGTCGAATGTGCCGATGCGCGCGCGCGTGAATGGCACGTGAAACTCGAGACCCGGCCGGCCGGAAAAATCGATCACGACGCGGGACAGGGCTTCGTCGAGCGGCACGTACGAATGTCCGTAACGGCGAATGCCCTTGCGATCGCCGATGGCCTTCGCCACCGCCTGCCCCAACGTGATGCCGGTGTCTTCGACGGTATGGTGATCGTCGATATGGAGGTCGCCATGCGCTTCGATGTCGAGATCGATGAGCCCGTGACGGGCGATCTGGTCGAGCATGTGATCGAGGAACGGGACGCCGGTGGCGAGCTTCTGCTTGCCGGTGCCGTCCAGGTCGAGCTTCACACGGATCTGCGTTTCGCTGGTGTTGCGAACGACTTCCGCAATGCGCATGGTGATTCCTTGAGACTTTCGAAAATAGGGATTCAGTTCGGTGCGAGCTTTTTCAGCGCCGCGACCATATGTGCGTTTTCTTCAGCCGTTCCGACCGTCAAACGCACGCAGTTAACCAGCAATGGATGCATTTTACTCACGTTTTTGATCAGAACCCGCGAAGTCAGAAGGGTTTCGAAAGCAACGGCGGCGTCCGGCACGCGCACGAGCAGAAAATTGCCCGCGCTCGGAAAAACCGTCATGCCCGGAAGCGCGGCGACTTCTCGCGCGAGCGCGGCGCGTTGCGCGCGCAGATCGGCGGCCTGTGCGTCGAGCACGTCGAGGTGATCGAGCAGGAAATCGGCGGTCGCCTGCGTCAGCACATTGATGTTGTACGGCGGGCGCACCTTGTCGAACTGCATGATCCACGAAGGACGGCCCGCCATGTAACCCAGGCGGATGCCCGCAAGCCCGAGCTTCGAGACGGTCCGCATCACGACGACGTTATCGAACTCCGCCGCGCGCGGCATCCAGCTCTTGCCGGCGAACGGCTGATACGCCTCGTCGATTACCACGAGACTCTTGCGCGCCGCGTCGATCACGCGGGCCATGTCGGTGTCGTCGTAGAGCGTGCCGGTCGGGTTGTTCGGATACGCGAGGTACACGAGCGCCGGCTCGTGTACCTCGACGGCGGCGATCAGCGCGTCGGCGTCGAGCGTGAAGTCCGCCTTCAGCGGCACGCCGATGAAGTCGAGATGCGCGAACTTCGCCGACATTTCGTACATCACGAAGCCCGGCACCGGCGCGACGACCTTCGCGCCCGGCTTCGAACACGCGACCGACATCATGCTGATCAGTTCGTCCGAGCCGTTGCCGAGCAGCACGTCGCACGCGTCGGGCAACTGCATCTTGCGCTTGATCTTCGAGAGCAAATCCGCCGGGCGTGGCGCCGGATAGCGATTCAGCGTGACGCCCGCGAGATGCGCGCCCAGACGTTTGGCGAGATCGGCGGGCAAGCTGTAGGGATTTTCCATCGCGTCGAGCTTGATGAGGCCCGTGGAGCCGGCCACGGGATAGCTCGTCATCGCGAGGACGTCGGGACGAATGATGTCTTGTGGTGTGGTCATGATTTCCCGGCGTCTCTCTCGCCGGTGGAGCGGCGGCTCTCAGGCCGCCTTGTTCATTCGGGCCGGCTTTTTTTTCAGCCGACGTTTTTCATCCGGTATTCCGCACTGCGCGCATGCGCCTGCAAGCCTTCGCCGTATGCCAGTTCCGCCGCGATTTCGCCGAGCGTCTGCGCGCCGTCCGCGCTCACTTCGATCACGCTCGAACGCTTCATGAAATCGTACACGCCGAGCGGCGACGAAAAGCGCGCGGTGCGCGACGTCGGCAGCACGTGGTTCGGGCCGGCGCAGTAGTCGCCGAGACTTTCGCTCGTGTAGCGGCCGAGGAACATCGCGCCGGCATTGTGAATCTGCGCGGCCCACTGATGCGGATCGAGCGCGGAAATTTCGAGGTGCTCCGGCGCGATGTCGTTGGCGATCAAGCACGCTTCGGCCATGTCCTTCACCTTGATGAGCGCGCCGCGATCTTCGAGCGAACGCTGAATCACATCGCGGCGCGGCATCGACGGAAGCAGTTCGACGATCGCATCCTCGACACGCTGGATGAAGTTGTCGTTCGGGCACAGCAGGATGGATTGCGCGAGCTCGTCGTGCTCGGCTTGCGAGAAGAGGTCCATCGCGACCCAGCGGGGATCGGTGGTGGCATCGCAGATGACCAGAATCTCGGACGGCCCCGCGATCATGTCGATGCCGACCGTGCCGAACACGCGGCGCTTCGCCGACGCGACATACGCGTTGCCCGGACCGCAGATCTTGTCAACCGCGGGCACGCTTTGCGTGCCGTACGCGAGCGCGCCGACCGCCTGCGCCCCGCCGATCGTGAACACACGGTCCACGCCGCCGAGCAGCGCCGCTGCGAGCACGAGCGGATTTTTCACGCCGTCCGGCGTCGGCACGACCATCACGATTTCCTTGACGCCCGCAACGCGCGCCGGAATCGCGTTCATCAAAACCGACGACGGATACGCCGCCTTGCCGCCCGGCACGTAGATGCCCGCGCGATCGAGCGGCATGACTTTCTGGCCGAGCACGGTGCCGTCGGCTTCGGTGTATTGCCAGCTATGGCTGCCGCACTCGATGCGCTGCTTCTCGTGATAGCCGCGCACGCGCGCCGCCGCCGCTTCGAGCGCCGCGCGGCGCTTCGGCTCGAGCCCTTCGAGCGCGGCTTCCATTTCGGACAGCGGCAATTCGAGCGCCGCGACGCTCTCCGCCTTCAGACGATCGAACTTGTTGGTGTATTCGAGCACGGCCGCGTCGCCGCGCGCCTTCACATCCGCGAGAATTTGCGCGACCGAACGCTCGATTGCCTCGTCCTCGCTCGCTTCGAACGCGAGCACGGCACGCAGCGCCTTGTGAAAACCATCGGTGCTGGAATCGAGTTTGCGAATCTTGATAGACATGCTGGTTTTCCGTTTTGCTGGTGGCGCGCCGCGGCCTGCGGCTCGCCTAATTTCCTGTTGCGACGGTGGCGCGCTCGAAGGCGTCGAGGAACGGCTTGAGCGCCGCGCGCTTCAGCTTGAGCGCCGCCTGGTTCACGACGAGGCGCGATGAAATCTGCATGATCTCTTCGACCTCGACGAGATTGTTCGCCCGCAGCGTGCCGCCCGAACTGACCAGATCGACGATCGCATCCGCGAGCCCGACGAGCGGCGCGAGCTCCATCGAGCCGTACAGCTTGATCAGATCGACGTGGACGCCCTTCGCCGCGAAATGCTGACGCGCGGTCTCGGTGTACTTCGTCGCGACGCGCAAACGCGCGCCCTGGCGCACCGCGCTCGCGTAATCGAAGCCCGCCTTCACGGCCACCGACATCCGGCAACGCGCTATGTCCAGATCGATCGGCTGATACAGGCCGCTGCCGCCGTGCTCGATCAGCACATCCTTGCCCGCGACGCCGAAATCGGCCGCCCCGTATTCGACATAGGTCGGTACATCGGTCGCGCGCACGATGATCACGCGCAGATTCGGGTTCGTGGTCGGCAGGATCAGCTTGCGCGAACTCTCCGGATCTTCGGCCACCTGCACGCCGGCGGCGGCGAGCAGCGGCAGCGTTTCCTCGAAGATACGCCCTTTCGACAGCGCGAGCGTGAGGGGCGCGCTCGGCTCCACCGACGACGACGTCTGCGGCAGCGAGCTCATTGCTCGCTCCCGCTGCCCTTGATGCGGCGCACGTTCGCGCCGACCGCCGTCAGTTTCGATTCCATGCGGTCGTAGCCGCGATCCAGATGGTAGATGCGGTCGATCAGCGTTTCGCCGTCCGCGCACAACGCAGCGATCACGAGACTCGCGGACGCGCGCAGATCGGTTGCCATCACTTTCGCGCCGGAGAGTTGCTCGACGCCGCTGACGAGCGCCGTATTGCCGTCGATCGTGATGTTCGCGCCCAGGCGGTTCAGTTCCTGCACGTGCATGAACCGGTTCTCGAAGATCGTCTCGACCACTTGCGACGTGCCGTTCGCGATCGTGTTGAGCGCCATGAACTGAGCCTGCATGTCGGTCGGGAACGCGGGATATTCCGACGTGCGGATATTCACCGCGCCGGCGCGCTTGTCCATGCGCACGCGCATCCAGTCGTCGCCTTCCTCGATGCTGACGCCCGCTTCGCGCAGCTTGGCCGTCACGGCGTCCAGCAGGTGCGGGCTCACGCGGCGCAAGGTGACATCGCCGCCCGCGGCCGCGACCGCGCACAGGAACGTGCCGGCCTCGATGCGATCCGGCACGACGTCATGCTTTGCGCCATGCAGCCTGTCGACGCCCTGAATCACCAGACGATCAGTGCCGATGCCGTCGATCTTCGCGCCCATCTTCACGAGCAGATGCGCGAGGTCGCTCACTTCCGGCTCGCGCGCCGCGTTTTCGATCACCGTCTCGCCTTCGGCCAGCACCGCCGCCATCAGCAGATTTTCGGTGCCGGTGACGGTAATCATGTCGGTAATGATGCGCGCGCCCTTCAGACGCTTCGCGCGCGCTTCGATGAAACCGTGCTCGATGTTGATCTCGGCGCCCATCGCCTGCAGGCCCTTGATGTGCTGATCGACCGGACGCGCGCCGATCGCGCAGCCGCCGGGCAGCGACACCTTCGCCTCGCCGAAGCGCGCGACGAGCGGCCCGAGCACGAGAATCGACGCGCGCATCGTCTTGACCATTTCGTACGGCGCGATCAGCTTGTCGACTGTCGATGCATTGAGGCTCACGCGACCGTCGCCCGAGACTTCCGACTGCACGCCCATCTGGCGCAGCAGCTTGATCATCGTTCGCACGTCCTGAAGATTCGGCACGTTCGACAGATGGACGTCGTCGGCGGTGAGAAGGCTTGCGCAAAGAATGGGCAAAGCCGCGTTCTTCGCGCCCGATACGGTGATTTCGCCAGAGAGCTTCGCGCCCCCCGTGATGACCAATTTATCCATTGCTTGTCCTTCGACCGAGCTTCCTGCTGCGGAGCCGTTTTCGGCGCCGCGGTTATCTTGAATGAATCGCACTCTTTACTGCCTTTGTCTGCCGGTGATGCCGGTGTTACGTAAGTTGAGTCGCGTGACCTGATTGGCTTCGCCGGGTGGACTCAGGCCGATTTCCACTCGTCGGGGGTAAGGGTCTTCATGCTCAGCGCGTGAATCTCCTCGCGCATGCGCTCGCCGAGCGCCGCATAAACCAGTTGATGACGCGCGATCAGCCGCTTGCCGACGAACGCATCGCTCACGATGGTCGCGAAAAAGTGCTGGCCGTCGCCTTCCACTTCGAGATGCTGGCAGGACAAGCCGCCAGCGATGTAGTCCTTCACCTGCTCCGGAGTCGGCAACATGGAAGTCTCCTTGAATTAGTGACGCAGCTTGTAGCCGCTCGCGAGCAATCGCACGGCGATCAGCGCCAGCACGGCCAGGAATCCGCCGACGATGCCGAGACTCACCAGCGGATTCACGTCGGAGAGGCCGAAGAAGCCGTAGCGAAAGCCGTCAATCATGTAGAAAAACGGATTCAGATGCGACACCGCGCGCCACAGTGGCGGCAGCGTATGTGTCGAGTAGAACACGCCGGAAAGAAACGTGAGCGGCATGATCAGGAAGTTCTGAAACGCGGCCAACTGATCGAACTTGTCGGCCCAGATGCCCGCGATCAAACCCAGCGTGCCGAGAATGCCCGAACCGAGGATCGCGAACGCAATGATGTAGAACGGCGCGGAAAAAGACATCGGGATGAACCATATCGTCACGATGAACACGCCGAAGCCCACGCACAGTCCGCGCACGACCGATGCCAGCACATACGCGAAGAACATCTCCCAATGCGCGATCGGCGGCAGCAGCACGAACACGAGATTGCCGGTGATCTTCGACTGGATCAGCGACGAAGAACTGTTCGCGAACGCGTTCTGAAGCACGCTCATCATGACGAGGCCGGGCACGAGAAAGCTCGTGTAGCCGACGCCGGGATACACCTGAACGTGCCCCGACAGCGCGTGGCCGAAGATGGTCAGATACAGCAGCGCCGTGACGACCGGCGCGAGGACGGTCTGAAACGAAACCTTCCAGAAGCGCAGCAGCTCCTTGTAGAACAACGTCTGGAAACCGCTCATGAAAGCCCCTCGATCACTTCCGGCTCGTTCATCACCTGCACGAACACGTCTTCCAGATCGGCCTTGCGCACTTCGATTTCATCGAACGTGCAGCCTGCCGCGCGGCATTTCGCGAGAATCGGCTCGACGTCGTCGTAGCTCGCGAGGCGCAGCAAGTGCTGCGCGCCCGACACCGCGTGCGGATCGACTTCGAGCGCGCGCAAGTCGGCGGGCAACGCTCCGTTCGAGAGCCGCAGATACAACTGCAGGCCCGAGAAACGCTGTAACAGCGTGCTCGTGCGTTCGAGCGCGACGACTTCACCGCGACGAAGCATCGCGAGCCGGTGGCACAGCGATTCGGCTTCTTCGAGATAGTGCGTCGTCAGAACGATGGTGTGACCTTCGCGATTCAGGCGCGAAATGAACTTCCAGAGCGTCTGGCGCAACTCCACATCGACGCCGGCGGTGGGCTCATCGAGCACGATCACGGGCGGACGATGCACGAGCGCCTGCGCGACAAGCACACGGCGCTTCATCCCACCCGACAGCGCGCGCGTATTGACGTCGGCTTTCTCGGTGAGATCGAGATTGGCCATGACCTCGTCGATCCAGTCGTCGTTGTTGCGCAAGCCGAAATAGCCCGACTGAATCCGGAGCGACTCGCGCACGGTGAAGAACGGATCGAACACCAGTTCCTGCGGCACGACGCCGAGCGCGCGCCGCGCCGCCCGGAAGTCGCTGACGACATCGTGGCCGCGCACGGAGATCGTGCCGCTATCGGCGCGCGCCAGACCGGCCAGAATGCTGATCAACGTGGTTTTGCCCGCGCCGTTGGGGCCGAGCAAGCCGAAGAACTCGCCCTCTTCCACCGTGAGGCTCACGCCTTTGAGCGCCTGGAGATCCTTGTAGCGCTTCCTGACGTTTCGGATTTCTATGGCTGACATGTAGACAGTGCGCGCGCCGCGCGCGGCCGCGCCTCGAGTGTGCGGATTTTCGCTTCACGGACCCGGGCTTGGACCAAAAAGGGCCGGGTTGGGGCCCGAAAAAAACGTTTGATTATAGGGCAAAGCGGCTGGGGCCGACTTCGGAGCGATCCTGATTGCGGCAGCGAAGCACGCTGCCGCGTTCTGCATGAAAGTCAGAACAGGATCAATGTCGGAACGAGAGGAGCGTATCGACGCCGTAGGCTCGCGCGAGACTCACGAGCCCGGAAGGAAGATTGACGACGCCCAACGCGGCGCCGCGCGCGGTCGCGGCGCGCTGCCATGCAAGCAGCACGGCGAGCGCGGAAGAGTCGAACTGCGTGAGCGGCGCGCAATCGACTTCGGTCGCGCCTGCTGCGATGCGCGACAGACCCGAGTCGAGCGCCGCCTTCGCGCTCTCGTGGGTCAGGGTTGCGGCCGTCTGGAAACGGCCGCCTGTAGCTACCGTGCTCACGATGCCTTGCCGCTCGCGAGCTGCTGGTTACGCTGCGTCAGGAACTGCAGCAGACCGCCCACGCCGTTCTGCGAGATCTGCTCGTTGAACTGCTGTTGATACGCCTGGATCAGCCACGCGCCGAGCACGTTGATGTCGTACACGCGCCAGCCTTGCGCCGTCTTGTACAGGCGATAGTCGAGCTCGACCGGCGAGCCGTTGTTCATCACGACCGAGCGGACCACGACGTCGGTGTCGTCCGGATTCGCGCGGAACGGCTTGTACTGCACCGTCTGGTTGCGCACCTGCGCGAGCGCGCCCGAGTACGTGCGGATCAGCAGCATCTTGAACTGCTCGACGATCTGCTTTTGCTGCTCCGGCGTCGCCGAATTCCAGTTGCGGCCCATCACGAGGCGCGTCGTGCGCGTGAAATCCGTGTACGGCAGGATCTTCTGGTTGACGAGCTCGGTGATCTTGTTGATATCGCCCGATTGGATCTTCGGGTCCGACTTGATCTCGTCGAGGACCTGCTGCGTCACCGTCTTGATCATCGTGTCGGGCGCGCTCGAATCGACGCTCTGTGCCGAGGCCACGCCGCAGACCGCTAGGAACATCGCGAAGAGGGGAAGAAGTAGAAGTTTTTTCATCACAGATCCTGCAAAAGTTGAGGCTTCGGTTTGAGCGCGCCGCCTGATCCGAGTTCAGGTGGCGCGGTATCGAAAGCGTAAGAAACGTCGTTAGATATGTTACCGCGCGTTAGCAAAACCCCGCTCAACGCAAGCGGAATGAAGGGAAACCGGATGGTGGCACATACTGGTTGCCCGGCACCGTGTTGCTGGTACCGCTCGCGGGCGTGGGCGCTGCGGCCGTGCCCGAAGCAGGGGCGGCGGCGCCCGGAACCGCTGTGGCCGATGCGCTTTGCGCGGGGGCCGCGCCCTCATCGCTGTAGTTCGGCAGCGGCGCTTCACCGTAATCCGGCATATTGCTTTCGCCGCCTGAGATCAGATACTGACGACGTTGCAGATAAGCGTTACGCACGAACGAGTACTTGTCGAGCGCGGCATCGGCGAGCACGTCGGTCGCGCCCAGCAGATTCGCGCGCACATTGATGAGGTTCACACCATAGAGCGCCCAGCTCACCGAATCCGGGCTCACATAGGTGAGCGGATTGCCGAAGTAGTCGACGACGAGACCGGCGGAATCCCGCACCGTGCTCGGCCCGAGCAGCGGCAGCACGACATACGGGCCGGCCGGCACGCCATAGTGGCCGAGCGTGAGGCCGAAATCCCCCGCGTGCTTCGGCAGCTTCGCGATGGTCGCCACGTCGAACAGGCCGCCGACGCCGAACACCGTATTGATCGCGACGCGCATGATGTCCGACACGCCATCCGCAACTTTCAACTGCAGCAGATTGTTTGCGGCGATGTAGACGTCACCGATATTCGAGAAGAAGTTGGTCACGCTGTTGCGCACCGGCTCCGGCACCGCCCACACGTAACCCTTCGCCACCGGCTTCAACGCATACTGATCGACGGTATCGTTGATCTTGAACATTGTCCGGTTGTAGCTCTCGAGCGGGTCCCCTTTGGTCGGCGTCGTCACCGTCGCGCAGCCGGCGAGCGCGATTGCGCCCGCCACGATGATTGCGCGCCGCATCCCCATCGCCTGCATGCTGTTCTCCTTATTGAGCCGGTGCCGAAGCGGCGTTCGCCCCAGTGGCACCCGATGCGCCCATTGCGCTCGCCGCGCCCGGGAAAGCCGGTGCGGGCGCGGGCGCTGCCGGCGCCGCCGACGATTTCGAGGCGCCGGAATCCGCCGCCTTGTTGTAGAGGAACTGGCCGATCAGATTTTCGAGGACCACGGCCGATTGCGTCATCGTGATGGTGTCGCCGTTCTTCAGCATTTGATCGTCGCCGCCCGGCTCGAGGCCGATGTACTGCTCACCGAGCAGACCCGAGGTCAGGATCTTCGCGGACGAGTCCTTCGGAAACTGGTACTGCTTGTCGATATCGATCGTGACGACGGCCTGATAGGTGTTCGAGTCGAAGCCGATGCCGCCGACGCGCCCGACCGTCACGCCCGCGCTTTTGACGGGCGCGCGCGCCTTGAGCCCGCCGATGTTGTCGAACTTGAGTTTCACCGCGTAGGTTGGCTGGAACGACAGGGAGCTCATGTTGCCCGCCTTCAGCGCGAGAAAGAGCAGCGCCACGAAACCGAGCACCACGAAGAGGCCGACCCAAAAGTCGAGAGCAGTCTTTTTCATCGTCTTCCCAAAGAGAATCTTTTCGCAGATGGCGCGTGACGGTCTGTGCCCTTCACAACGCCCGCGCCGTGCCCGGCGCCTGCGCTTGGTCCATTAGCTGAACATCAATGCGGTCAGCAGGAAATCGAGCCCGAGTACGGCGAGCGACGCGTACACGACGGTTTTCGTCGTCGCGCGCGACACGCCTTCAGGCGTCGGTTTCGCCTCGTAGCCCTGGAACAGCGCGATGAACGTCACCGCGAAGCCGAACACGATGCTCTTGATGACGCCATTGCCGACATCACGCCACACGTCCACGCCGCCTTGCATCTGCGACCAGAAGGCGCCCGGATCGACGCCGATCAGCATTACGCCGACGACGTAGCCGCCGATAATGCCGACCGCGCTGAAAATGGCGGCCAGCACCGGCATGGCGATGATGCCCGCCCACATGCGCGGCGCGACGACCACCTTGAGCGGGTCGACGGCCATCATTTCCATCGCGGTGAGCTGCTCGCCTGCCTTCATGAGCCCGATTTCGGCGGTGAGCGACGTGCCCGCGCGCCCCGCGAACAGCAGCGCCGTGACGACCGGCCCGAGCTCGCGCACGAGCGACAGCGCAACGAGCAGGCCGAGCGCCTGCTCCGAGCCATAGCGGCTCAGCGTGTAGTAGCCCTGCAAGCCGAGCACGAAGCCGACGAACAATCCCGACACCGCGATGATGACGAGCGAATAATTACCGACGAAGTGGATCTGTTTCGTGACGAGGCGCGGGCGCCGCAACAGCGAGAAAAATTCGAACACGAGGCGCAGGAACATGCGCGTCGCGTAGCCTGCGGTGCCGAAACCGTCGAGCACCCAGCGTCCGAGCGCGCTGATCATGCCTGCCCTCCGATGCCGAAATCCGCGGCGAGCGACGTGCTCGCGTAGTGAAACTTGAACGGGCCGTCCGGCGTGCCGTCGATGAACTGCCGCACGGTCGGGTCCTGCGAAGCGCGCAGTTCCGCCGGCGTGCCTTCGGCGTGAATGCCGCCGTTCGCGATGAAATACACGTAGTCGGCGATGGCGAACGATTCAGGCACGTCGTGCGTGACGAGAATGGACGTTGCGCCGAGCGCGTCGTTGATCGTGCGAATGAGTTGCGCCGTGATGCCGAGCGAGATGGGATCGAGGCCGGCGAACGGCTCGTCGTACATCATGAGCTGGGGGTCCAGCGCGATCGCGCGGGCGAGCGCCACGCGGCGCGCCATGCCGCCCGAAATTTCCGACGGCGCGAGATCGCGCGCGCCGCGCAAACCGACTGCGTTCAGCTTCATCAGCACGAGATCGCGGACCAGTGCTTCGGGCAGATCGGTGTGCTCGCGCAGCGGAAACGCCACGTTCTCGAACACGGTCTGGTCGGTGAACAGCGCGCCGAACTGGAACAGCATGCCCATCTTTCGGCGCAGCGCGTACAGGCCATCGCGCGTCTGCGCGCCGACGTCCTGTCCGTCGAACATGACCTGGCCGCGGCTCGCCTTCACGAGGCCGCCGACCAGACGCAAGGTCGTGGTTTTGCCGCAGCCTGAGCCGCCCATGACCGCGACCACCTGACCGCGCGTGAAGCGCATGTTCAGGTTCGACAGTACGAGCCGGTCGCCGTAGCCGAAATCGACGTCGCGCAGCTCTAGCAGAGTCTCGGAAGAAGCAGGCACTGGGTAAGAGATTCCGTTGACGCAAGAGGCCGAATTATAGGGCCTGCGCGCAATCGGTGCTTTGCCTAGGTCCTCGCTCCTTCGCTTTGGGATTCTTTACCGTTGACCAGCAAACATTCGTTGCAACGACGAGACCGCCGCTGCCGCGTCCGGCGCCTCGGTGACCGCGCGCACGACCGCCGCGCTGCCGACGCCCGTTGCGAGGACGTCCGGCATCACGCCGGCGTCGATTCCGCCGATCGCAACGAGCGGTACGCGCCCCGAGAGAAGTTGCACGTAGCGTCTGAGCCGCGCGAGCCCTTGCGGCCTGGTCGGCATGACTTTGGTCGTGGTCGGGAAAACCGCGCCGAGCGCGAGATAGCTCGGCTTGAAATGCAGCGCGCGCAGCATCTCGTAATAGCCGTGCGTCGACAGTCCGAGTCGCACGCCGGCCTTTGCGATCGCGCCCAGATCGGCCGTCTGCACGTCTTCCTGGCCGAGATGCACACCGTACGCGCCCGCGGCGATCGCTTCGCGCCAGTGATCGTTGATGAAAAGTTGCGCATCATGCCGGCGCCCTGCCTCGACCGAGCGTGCGATTTCGCGCCGCAAGTCGTCGGTATTGGTCGATTTGCGGCGCAATTGCGCGGTCCGCACGCCGAACTCCAGCACGCGTTCGACCCAGTCCGCGCTCGGCAGCACCGGATACAGGCCGAGCCGATCAGGACAAGCCGGAAAGCCGCCTTCGGGCGCCGCCGGCAGATCGGCGACACGCGGGAACGTCGCGAAATCGACGGGCCAGGCGTCGGCCTTGTTCTCGTCGCCCGCGCGCCAGGCGAGCGCGAGCGTGAGCGCATCGTGCGGTTCGAAGTTGCAATCGAGGAAAGCGGCCAGAGCGGCCAGCCAATCGTCGGCCCATTCGCCTTCCAGCGCGAAGCGTTCGTCGCCGCGATACAGCGTGACCCGCCCTTCGCGTGCATCGAGCACGGCCGCGCCGCTTTGTGCGAGCCGGGCGGCGTCCGCGTCGTGCGCCTCGATAACGATCAGATCGCCGGCCTTCGGCGATTCCGGCGCGGTCAGGCAAATGCGCCAGCGCGTTTCAGCCGCGGGCCATTCGCCGAGACGCGCGCGAATCCGCTCGGCGACTTCGATCAACTCGTCGGCGGGCGGCCAGAAAACTTCGTGATTCAGCAAGCTCATGCCGCGCCTCCGTCCTGATGCCAGAACGGCATGCCGACGACCGGCGTGCTCGCCTGCGCGCTGTCGCGCTCGGCCATCGGCCCGGCGAGGAATGCCGTGCGTCCCGCTTCGACGCCGAGCGCGAAGGCTCGCGCCATCTGCGGCGGGAAAGTCGCCTGCGATACCGCCGTATTGAGCAGCACGCCGTCGAAGCCCCATTCCATCACCTGGCAGGCGTGCGACGGCACACCGAGACCGGCATCGACGATCAGCGGCACATCCGGCAGCCGCTCGCGCAGCGTGCGCAGCCCGTACGGATTGGTGACGCCTTTACCGGTGCCGATCGGCGCGCCCCACGGCATCAGCGCCTCGCAGCCCGCATCGAGCAGACGCCGGCCGATCACCAGGTCCTCCGTGCAATACGGCAGCACCTTGAAGCCCTCTCGAATCAGCTTCGCCGCCGCTTCGACGAGGCCGATCGGATCGGGCTGCAGCGTGTAATCGTCGCCGATCAGCTCCAGCTTGATCCAGGGCGTCTCGAAGACTTCGCGCGCCATGCGGGCGGTCGTGAGCACCTCGTCGACGCTCTGGCAGCCGGCCGTGTTGGGAAGCAGTGCGACGCCGTGGCGCTTCAAAACATCGAAAAAGCCGGCTTCGCCCGTTTCCGACTGGCGGCGCAACGCGACCGTGACCATGCCTGGCCGAGCGGCGTCGATGGAGTCGGAAAGCGATTGCAGCGACGGATAACGCGAGGTGCCGAGCAGCACGCGGCTCGGAAAGGTCTCGCCGTAGAGCGTGAGAACGTCGGCGGTGGAGATGGTCATGATTCGATCCTTCGGTTCGGAGTTCAGCCGCCCGCGACGGGCGACACGACATCGAGCTTGTCGCCGGCGGCGAGCGTTTTCGTGGCGTGCTCGCCGCGCGCCACGAACTGGCCGTTCAAGGCGACTGCGAATGGCGGCTTCGCGCCGAATGCGGCGAGCGCTTGAGTGACGGTGACGTCGTCGGGCAAATCGAAGACGCGCTGATTGATATGGATGTTCATGGCTTTGGTCTCTTGCTCAATGCGACAGCGCGGGCGCGACCGAGAACGCGCCGTGCAGCAGCTCGGGCCAGCGCGCGGCGCCGCGGAAATCGGCGAAGGTCCCGGCATCGGCGACGTCGCCAGAAACGAGCGCCTCCGCTAGACAGCTCGCCACATCCGCGACTTCGGGCGCGATCATGAAGCCGTGGCGGTACAGGCCGTTCACGCGCACGGTCCGCGCCCCGTCCCAGACGATGGCCGGCCGATGATCCGGCAAGGTCGGCCGGCAATGCGAATTCAGTTCAAGGATGCGCGCCTCGCCGAAGCCCGGATGCACGGCGAAAGCGGCGCTCAGCAGTTCCAGCGCCGAGCGCACGCTTACGGGCGACATGTCTTCTCCTTCCACTTCCGTCGCGCCGATCACGTACAGATCGTTCTCCTTGGGCGCGATATAGAGCGGATAGCGCGGATGCAGCAACCGCACGGGCCGCGAAAGCCCAATGCCCGGCGCATGCACGCGCGCGACTTCGCCCCGGATGCCGCGCAGTGCGGGCCACGCGGGTTTTGCGCCCAAGCCGCGGCAATCGATGATCCAGCGGGCGTCGGGCATGGCGTCGACCGGCGTGTTCCAGTATGTGCGCACGCCGCGCGCCGTGAGGCCGGCCGCGAGCGCGCTCAAGGCCTGCCGGTTATCCAGCTGACCCTCGTTCGGCAGCAGCCAGCCCTGCGCGAAGCGCGTTCCCAGTGCCGGTTCGGCTTGCGCGACCTGCGCGCCCGCGAGCTTGACGAACCCGCCATCGAGCAAGTCGGCGGGCGAATTGGCGCGCAAGCGGCGCTCGAACAGCGGCGCCTCCGCGCGATCCGCGCCGTGCCAGACGACGAGCGTTCCGTTGCGCTGAAAGAAGACCGGCTCGGGCAATTGCGCGATGAGACGCGGCCAGCGTTCGAGCGACGCCGCCCCGAGCCCGACGACGAGCGGCTCCGCGCTCGCCGCCTCGGCGAGCGGCGCTAGCATCGCGGCGGCGACCCACGCAGCCGACTGCGTGCCCGCTGCGTCGCCGCGTTCGTAGAGCGCGACGTCATGGCCCGCGCCAGCGAGTTGCCAGGCGATGAGCCGCCCGACGAGCCCGCCGCCGACGACGGCGAAATCCTCCCGGCGCGGTGCGCCCTGTTCGATCCTGTTCAATTCGCTGTCTCCAAAGGGCGCGACGCTGCACTGTACGAGGAGACGAAGTACGCGATCTCGACCGTGCGGGCGCGGCGCCGCATCACAAGGACGAAATCAGCGGAGAGACCGGCTCGGCATGGATGAAACGTGCCGGGCGGAAAGAAAATACTGGAAGAGACTGGAGGAATGGCGCGTGACTCGCGCGTTCTCCGGAAACTTCCCTCGCCGGTATTACCCGGATCGGGTGCAAAGGGTCTCTCTCAGCCTCGCCGCGCTGCCGACCGTTCCGGCCGCCGATGCGCGCGAAGCACCCCTGTTTCGTCGAGGATCATTAAAACATGAAAGGCGAAGGCGCTGCAAACCGGGATTGCCCGCCTTTTATCGCCCGCGCCGGCACTCTGGCACAATGCCGCGAACACGGTTCGCCGCACGATCGCGCGAAATTAAGCGGACGTTAAGACAATCCCGGAACAATTCGCGGGGCCGGAAAAAGCGCGCGCGACCTGGCCGCGGACGTAACAATCGGGCGCCCCGGGGCGCATCAGCAGGAAGCTCATGACCAACATTCGTACCGAAAGCACACAGCAGAAGGCCGACGAAGTCTCGGCGTGGAGCCTCATCAAGCCGTACTGGATTTCCGAGGAGCGCGGTGTCGCGTGGGGTCTGCTCGTCGCGATCATCGCGATCAACATGACGGTCGTGTGGATCAATGTCCGGCTCAATAGCTGGAACGCCGACTTCTATAACGCGCTGCAGAACAAGAACGTCAGGGACTTTCCTCATCTGCTGCTGATCTTCACGGGCCTCGCGTTCGCGTACATCCTGCTCGCGGTGTACGGGCGTTATCTGCGGCAGATGCTCGCGTTTCGCTGGCGGCAGTGGCTCACCAACAGGTTTCTGGAGCAATGGCTCGGCGACAAGGCGTTCTATCGCATCGAGCGCGATCGCCTCGCCGACAACCCCGACCAGCGTATTTCCGACGACCTGCAGTCCTTCGCCACCACCACGCTTTCGCTGTCCCTCGACCTGCTTTCGACGCTCGTCACACTCGTTACCTTCATCACGATTCTCTGGACCATCGCGGGCGCGCTCACCTTCTCGCTCGGCGCCACACCGGTCACGATTCCCGGCTACATGGTGTGGGCCGCCGCGCTCTACGCGATTCTCGGTTCGCTGATCATCCAGAAGGTCGGGCATCCGCTCGTGTCGATCAACTATCAGCAGCAGAAAGTCGAAGCGGATTTTCGCTTCGGGCTGATTCGCGTGCGCGAAAACGCCGAGCAGATCGCGTTCTACGATGGCATCTCCACCGAAACCGCCAACGCAAAGACCATCTTCCAGCGCATCCGCGACAACTGGTGGCTCATCATGAAGTACACGAAGCGCATGACTTTCGTGTTGAGCTTCTACGGACAGATCGCGATCATCTTTCCGATCATGGTCGCCGCGCCGCGCTACTTCGCGGGCGCGTTTTCGTTCGGCGTGCTGATGCAGATTTCATCAGCGTTCGGCACGGTCAGCGATTCGTTTTCATGGTTCATCAACAGTTATTCGACGTTGGTCGAATGGCGCGCCACCGTCAACCGTCTGCGCGAATTCAAGCGCGTGATGCGCTCGACGCATATCCGCGAGGAAACGTCGCCGGCGACGGAGCACGGGGGCATCAACCTGCACTACACGAGCACGCCGTCGCTCACGACGAACGGCCTCATGCTCGCGCTTCCCAACGGTACGCCGCTCTCGCGCGTGGCGAACGTGTCGATCGAGCCGGGCTCGCGCTGGCTCGTCGTCGGGCCGTCGGGATCGGGCAAGAGCACGTTGATGCGCGCGCTGGCGGGCTTGTGGCCGTTCGGCGACGGCACGATCGACGCGCCCGTCGACGCAAAGATGATGTTCATCCCGCAGATGAGCTATCTGCCGATCGGGACGCTGCGTGCGGCGCTTTCGTATCCGTCGCCCGGCGGCACCTTCAGCGACGACGAATCGCGCGAAGTGCTGCGCATGTGCAATCTCGAAGCTTATGCGGATCGGCTGGACGAAAGCGCGCACTGGGCGCGGAGCCTGTCGCCGGGCGAGCAGCAGCGTCTCGCCGCGGCGCGCGTACTGCTCCACAAGCCCGACTTCGTGTTCCTCGATGAAGCGACCAGCGCGCTCGACGCCGAGAACGAACTGCATATCTACAACACGCTCGTCGAGCGGCTGCCGAAGGCGGCGATTCTGAGCGTGGCGCATCGCGAGTCGGTGGCGATGTTCCATGACTACAAGATCGAGATCGAGCGGGCGATGGCGGAGGTTTGATCCGCGCCGCAGCCAAAACAAAAAGGCCACGCAACCGCGTGGCCTTCGCATCGATGCCCGGCGCCTTATCGCGGCAACTCGCTCGACCCCATCAGATACGCATCGACCGATCGCGCGCACTGACGTCCTTCGCGAATCGCCCAGACGACCAGTGACTGACCACGGCGCATGTCACCCGCCGTGAACACCTTGTCCGCCGATGTGTAATACGCCTTGTCGCCTTCGGTTGCGGCACGCACATTCCCGCGCGCATCCTTCTCGACGCCGAACGCCTCCAGCACCGGCGAAACCGGCTGCGTAAAGCCCATCGCGAGCAGCACGAGATCGGCCTTCAGTTCGAATTCGGAATTCGGCACTTCCTGCATCTTGCCGCCCTTCCACTCGACGCGCACCGCGATCAGCTTCTCGACCTTGCCGTTCTTGCCTTCGAAGCGCTTCGTCGCCACGGACCAGTCGCGATCGCAACCTTCCTCATGCGACGACGACGTGCGCAGCTTGATCGGCCAATACGGCCAGACGAGCGGCTTGTTCTCTTCCTCGGGCGGCTGCGCGAGCAGTTCGAACTGCGCCACGCTCTTTGCGCCGTGACGATTCGACGTGCCCACACAGTCGGAACCCGTATCGCCGCCGCCGATCACGACGACATGCTTGCCCTTCGCCAGCAGTTGATCCGTCAGCTTGTCGCCGGCGTTGACCTTGTTCTGCTGCGGCAGGAATTCCATCGCATAGTAGATGCCTTCCAGCTCGCGACCCGGCACCGGCAAATCGCGCGGCGTTTCCGAGCCGCCCGCGATCACGACCGCGTCGAACTGTTCCTTCAGCTCGTCCGGCGTGATCGTTTCCTTCGCCGTGTTGCCGATGTACGCCGGCAACGGATCACGACCGATGAACACGTTCGTGCGGAACGACACGCCCTCCGCCTCCATCTGACGCATGCGGCGGTCGATCAGCCACTTCTCCAGCTTGAAGTCGGGGATGCCGTAACGCAACAGACCGCCGATGCGATCGTTCTTCTCGAACACGACCACTTCGTGCCCCGCGCGCCCGAGCTGTTGCGCGGCCGCGAGGCCCGCGGGGCCCGAACCGACGACCGCGACCTTCTTGCCCGTCTTGTGCTTCGGCGGCTGCGGCACGACCCAGCCCTCGGCGAATGCCTTGTCGATGATCGCGTGCTCGATCGACTTGATGCCGACCGGATCGTCATTGATGCCGAGCGTGCAAGCCGCTTCGCACGGCGCCGGACAAATGCGGCCCGTGAACTCCGGGAAGTTGTTGGTCGAGTGCAGCACGTTGATCGCGCTCTTCCAGTCCTGCTGGAACACGAGATCGTTGAAATCCGGAATGATGTTGTTGACCGGACAGCCGTTGTTGCAGAACGGGATGCCGCAATCCATGCAGCGCGCGCCTTGAATCTTGGCGTCCTCATCCGTCAGTGCGGCGACGAATTCCTTGTAATGCTTGACGCGGGTCAGCGGTGCTTCGTATGCCTCGTGGCGGCGTTCGAATTCGAGAAAACCGGTTGCCTTGCCCATTTCTTTCTCTGTGTACAGTGAGGGACCTGCTTCCCGACGCGCTCGCATCGGGAAGGCCTTCTATATATAAAACCGCTTCAAGCCGCGATGGCGTCTTTCGACTTTTTCGCGCCGAGCTCGGTGAGCGCGCGCTTGTACTCGGTCGGGAACACCTTGACGAACTGGCGGCGAGCCGAATCCCAGTTCTCGAGCAGCGACTTCGCACGCGGCGAGCCGGTGAACTGGAAGTGACGCTCGATCAGGCCCTTGAGCAGCGCTTCGTCCGTCTTGCCGCCGTGCCACAGCGCGCGATCCACCGTGCGCTCCTGTTCGGCCTGCTGCAGCACGGGATCGAGCGCGACCATCGACTTGTTGCACTTGCCCGCGAACATGCCGTCCGGGTCGTACACGAATGCGATGCCGCCCGACATGCCCGCCGCGAAGTTGCGGCCCGTCTCGCCGAGCACGACCACCGTGCCGCCCGTCATGTATTCGCAGCCGTGATCGCCCGTGCCTTCGACGACCGCCGTCGCGCCCGAGTTGCGCACGCAGAAGCGCTCGCCCGCCACGCCGCGGAAATACGATTCGCCTTCGATCGCGCCGTACATCACCGTGTTGCCGCAGATGATGTTTTCCTCGGACTTGCCGCGGAAGTCGTTGGTCGGGCGAATGATGATGCGCCCGCCCGACAGGCCCTTGCCGACATAGTCGTTGCCGTCGCCGACGAGATCCAGCGTGACGCCCTTCGCAAGGAATGCGCCGAAGCTCTGGCCGGCCGTGCCCTTCAACTGGATGTGGATCGAGTCGTCGGGCAGGCCGTCGTGACCGTGCTTCTTCGCGATGAGACCGGACAGCATCGCGCCGACCGTGCGGTTCACGTTGCGCACCGGCTGGATGAACGAGACATGCTCGCCCTTCTCGATCGCCGCCTTCGATTTCTCGATCAGCACGTGATCGAGCGCCTTGTCGAGCCCATGATCCTGCACGTCGACATGCTTGCGCGCGACGTCCTCACCGACCGGCACCTGATAGAAGATGCGCGAGAAGTCGAGACCCTTCGCCTTCCAGTGTTCGATGCCCTTCTTCATATCGAGCAGATCGACGCGGCCGATCAGGTCGTCGAACTTGCGGATACCGAACTGCGCCATGATCTCGCGCACTTCTTCCGCAACGAAGAAGAAGAAGTTGACGACGTGCTCCGGCTGCCCTGAGAACTTTGCGCGCAGCACCGGATCCTGCGTCGCGACGCCGACGGGGCACGTGTTCAGATGGCACTTGCGCATCATGATGCAGCCTTCGACGACGAGCGGCGCCGTCGCGAAGCCGAACTCGTCCGCGCCGAGCAGCGCGCCGATCACGACGTCGCGGCCGGTCTTCATCTGGCCGTCGGCCTGCACGCGGATGCGTCCGCGCAGCCGGTTCAGCACGAGCGTCTGCTGCGTTTCGGCGAGGCCGAGTTCCCACGGCGTGCCCGCGTGCTTCAGCGACGACAACGGCGATGCGCCCGTGCCGCCGTCGTGACCCGCGATCACGACGTGATCCGCCTTCGCTTTCGCCACACCGGCGGCAACCGTGCCGACACCGACCTCCGACACGAGTTTCACCGAAATGCTCGACGACGAGTTCACGTTCTTCAGATCGTGAATCAGTTGCGCGAGGTCTTCGATCGAATAGATGTCGTGGTGCGGCGGCGGCGAAATCAGGCCGACGCCCGGCACCGAATAGCGCAGCTTGCCGATGTAATCGGACACCTTGTGGCCCGGAAGCTGACCGCCTTCGCCCGGCTTCGCGCCCTGCGCCATCTTGATCTGGATCTGGTCCGCCGACGACAGATATTCCGCCGTCACGCCAAACCGGCCCGACGCGACCTGCTTGATCTTCGAGCGCAGCGAATCGCCGTCCTTCAGCGGGATGTCGGTGATGACTTCCTTGCCGATGATCGATTGCAGCGTGTCGCCGTTCTTGATCGGAATGCCGCGCAGTTCGTTGCGATAACGCGTTTCGTCCTCGCCGCCTTCGCCCGTGTTCGACTTGCCGCCGATGCGGTTCATCGCGACAGCGAGCGTGGCGTGCGCTTCCGTGCTGATCGAGCCGAGCGACATCGCGCCCGTTGCGAAGCGCTTGACGATGTCCTTCGCCGATTCGACTTCGTCGAGCGGAATCGCCTTCGACGGCTCGACCTTGAACTCGAACAGGCCACGGAACGTCATGTGACGCTTCGTCTGGTCGTTGATGATGTGCGCGTATTCCTTGTACGTCTGATACGAGTTGCTGCGAGCCGAATGCTGCAGCTTGGCGATCGCGTCCGGCGTCCACATGTGCTCTTCGCCGCGCACGCGGTACGCATACTCGCCGCCCGCGTCGAGCATGGTCGCGAGGACCGGGTTGTCGCCGAATGCGTCGCGATGCAGGTGGATCGCCTCTTCCGCCACTTCGAACAGGCCGATGCCGCCGACCTTCGTCGCCGTGCCCTTGAAATACTTCTCGACCAGCTCCGTCGACAGGCCGACGCCTTCGAAGATCTGCGCGCCGGTGTAGGACATGTACGTCGAAATGCCCATCTTCGACATGACCTTCAACAGGCCCTTGCCGACCGCCTTCGTGAAGTTGTAGATGACCTTGTCGGCCGACAGATCGCCCTTCAGGCCTTCGGCCATGTTGGCGAGCGTTTCGAGCGCGAGGTACGGGTGAACGGCTTCCGCGCCGTAGCCCGCGAGCAGCGCGAAGTGATGCGTCTCGCGCGCCGAGCCCGTTTCCACGACGAGACCCGTGCTCGTGCGCAGACCGTGCGCGACGAGATGCGAGTGAATGGCCGAGGTGGCGAGCAGCGCCGGGATGGCGACGTTGTCACGGTCCATCTTGCGATCGGACACGATCAGAATGTTGTAGCCGGACTTCACGGCATCGACCGCTTCCGCGCACAGCGACGCGATGCGTGCCTCGATACCTTCCTTGCCCCACGCCACCGGATAGCAGATGTTCAGTTCGTACGAGCTGAACTTGCCGCCGGTGTATTTGTCGATCGCGCGGATCTTCGCGATGTCCTTGAAGTCGAGCACGGGCTGCGACACTTCGAGACGCATCGTCGGATTGATGTTGGTCGTGTCGAGCAGGTTCGGCTTCGGACCGATGAACGAGTTGAGCGACATGACGAGGTTCTCGCGGATCGGATCGATCGGCGGGTTCGTCACTTGCGCGAACAACTGCTTGAAATAGTTGTAGAGCGTCTTGTTCTTGTTCGACATGACCGCGAGCGGCGAGTCGTTGCCCATCGAGCCCACGGCCTCTTCGCCCGACTGCGCCATCGGCGCCATCAGGAACTTGAGGTCTTCCTGCGTGTAGCCGAACGCCTGCTGACGATCGAGCAGCGCGGCGGCTTCGCGGCGTTGCGTTTCGACGTCTTCGGCCTTCGGCTCGATCTCGTCGAGCTTGATGCGCACGGCGTCGATCCAGCTCTTGTACGGCTTCGCGTTGGACAGGTTGTCCTTCAGTTCCTTGTCCTCGATGATGCGGCCCTGCTCCATGTCGATCAGGAACATCTTGCCCGGCTGCAGACGCCACTTCTTGACGATCTTCGATTCGGGAATGGGCAGCACGCCGGATTCCGACGCGAGGATCACGAGGTCGTCGTCGGTGACGAGATAGCGCGCCGGACGCAGGCCGTTACGGTCGAGCGTAGCGCCGATCTGGCGGCCGTCCGTGAACGCGATCGCGGCCGGACCGTCCCACGGCTCCATCATCGCGGCGTGATATTCGTAGAACGCGCGACGATTGTCGTCCATCAGCGTGTGCTGTTCCCAGGCTTCCGGGATCATCATCATCATTGCGTGGACGAGCGGGTAGCCGGCCATCACGAGCAGTTCGAGACAGTTGTCGAACGACGCCGTGTCCGACTGGCCCGGATAGATCAGCGGCCAGAGCTTCGGCAAGTCGTCGCCGAGCACGTAGGACGCGATCGCGCCGGTGCGCGCGTTCAGCCAGTTGACGTTGCCCTTCACGGTGTTGATTTCACCGTTGTGCGCGATCATCCGGTACGGGTGCGCCAGTTCCCACGCAGGGAACGTGTTGGTCGAGAAGCGCTGGTGCACGAGTGCGAGCGCCGACACGACACGCTCGTCCTGCAGGTCGCGGTAGTACACGCCGACCTGACCCGCCAGCAGAAGACCTTTGTAGACGACGGTGCGCGACGACATCGACGGCACGAAATATTCCTTGCCGTGCTTGAGCTTGAGCGCCTGAATGCGATGGCTCGCCGTCTTGCGGATGATGTACAGCTTGCGCTCGAGCGCGTCCGTCACGACGATGTCCTTGCCGCGGCCGATGAAAATCTGGCGGATCAGCGGCTCGCTCGCCTTCACGGTCGGCGAAATCGGCATGTTGGAATCGACGGGCACGTCACGCCAGCCCAGCACCACCTGGCCTTCGGCCTTCACCGTGCGCTCGAGCTCCTGCTCGCACGCGAGACGCGACGCATGCTCCTTCGGCAGAAAAATCATGCCGACGCCGTATTCGCCAGCCGGCGGCAACGTTACGCCCTGCTTGGCCATTTCTTCGCGATAGAAACCGTCCGGCACCTGGATCAGGATGCCGGCGCCGTCGCCCATCAGCGGATCGGCGCCGACCGCGCCGCGGTGATCGAGATTTTCGAGAATCTTGAGACCCTGCTGAATGATCTCGTGGCTCTTTTTCCCCTTGATATGGGCGACGAAGCCGACGCCACAGGCGTCATGCTCGTTCGCAGGGTCGTACATGCCCTGCGCGGCGGGAAGCGAACCGGCTGCCGGTTGCTGATGATCGTTCATGGGGACACCGTCTCTACTGTGAGGGGCCGACTCGGCCGTTGAACCATTTTCTTGTCGCTCGCGACCGTTTTTTCAACTGGATGTGTCACGAAGCACGGTCATGCGCGGCACGCTGCACCGCGGCAATTGCCGGAAATCGAAATATACGCGACGAATCAAAAAGATGGCAAATAAAACGTGATGATGTGGCACCAATTATCGTTATGGTGCAAAGACGCCCCAACATATTAGGGACGTATCATCCGGCATCAAAAAGAAACGGCGAAGCTCGAAAAATCGAGACGCCGTTTCATTTTTCAGCTTCACGTGTGCCGCCCAAGGCCGTTATTGGGGCTGTGGGGTTTCGCGGATCTTTCGCGGACGTCCGCGCGGCAGCGGCGACACCCGACGGTTGGCTGCATGCGACGCCCATTCGCGATAGGCATCGCTGCCCAGTACCCAGCCTTTGAGTGTCGCTTGCAGAAGACGATTGGCTTCGCGCTCGTCGAGCGATTGTTCGCACAGTTCCTTGTAGGCGTGCTGGCGTTCGAACGGCGTGTTGCCGAGCGACCAGAAGAGCGGATGGTCGGTAATCAGGCCGTCCAGTGTAAGCCCGACATGATGACGGAAGCTGGACCACTTGTAGTCCTGCGGGGCCGCGACCAGTTGCGCGCGCACCGGCGCCATTTCGACGACGCGCGTGGCGAGCAAAAAGTAACGTTCGCCCTCGATGACCGTGGCACGATAGCGCCCTTCCCAAAGCGTGCCGCGTCGCGTGTAACGGCGATTGAAGTGCGCGACGTAACGACGTCCGACTGCTTGCATCGCTTTGGGCAAGCTGGACTCGTCGCGTGGCGTGACAAGCAGATGCACCGCTTGCGGCATCAGCGCATAGGCATGGATGGAGAGGTGATGATCACGTGAAGCAGTCCTCAAGCAGTCGATGAAGAGCTCGTAGTCCTGGTCGTCGACGAAGGCGGGTTGCTGGTCGAGACCACGCAGGATGACATGCTGCGGCTGTTCGGGAACGTAGAGTCGTGCAAGCCGTGCCATTCTGGATATTCCGTTGGTCGCATTTGTGATACCCCGATCGGGGGCCTTTCGGAGCCGTTACGGTGGCGCGGACAAACGCATGCAAGTGCCGTGCAACGAGGCCCCAAAGCCGCTCTTTGCCCTAGGGAAAATGCTCTACGGCATCGCTATGGTTTATGTGAAATGTTGTGTTCATAATGAGCGTGCTTTTTCGGAGGAGCACAAATTGAAAATAAAACAAGTCATCACGGGGATTGCGGCATTAGCATGTGTGTCCACCGCGGCACATGCGCAATCTGCTGGATCCTTCTATGCAACAGCAGGCTGGTTTCACTTTGCCCCGCAAGACAGCAGTGGTCCGCTCAAAGAAACAAGTGTAGGCGGATCTCCGGTCAATATCGATGTTCCCGGCACCGGCGCCGGCATCTCGAGCGCTGACACGGCCGGCTTCACATTGGGCTACTTCGCCACCGACCACATCGCGGCCGAACTCGAAATGGGAGTGCCGCCCACGTTCGATCTTGAAGGCACAGGCACCTTCTCGCAGTACGGCAAGCTCGGCAGCGCGAAGCAGTGGAGCCCGACGCTGCTGTTCAAATACTTCTTCAACGCACCTACGGCGAAGTTCCGTCCGTTCGTGGGCCTTGGTGTAACGCGGACCTGGTTCACCGACGCTCAGATCACGAACCAGCAATTCGAAGGCTCGGTACTGCATGGTCCGACCACGGTCGACACGGATAGTTCTTGGGCGCCCGTGTTTAACGTCGGTGCGACTTACAATTTCACAGAACACTGGTTCGCCGGATTTTCCGTGTCGTTCATCCCTTTGAAGGCCACGGCGAAGCTGAACACACAGGCTCAAACGCCTGTCGGCACGCTCAACGTGCAGTCGCAGGCAAAAATCACGCTCAACCCGATCGTCACATATTTGCGCGTTGGCTATCGCTTCTAAAGTCAAACTGCGCACGGGCATGTAACGACCGTAAAAGCGCGACTGTGAAAACAAAGAAAAGGCCGGCATGATTAACTCGTGCCGGCATTTTCTTTTTGCACGTACTTGTAAATGTGACCTCCGCAAGAAGGAAGCGCTCGCAGTTCTTACGCGTCCGCACGCACATCGAATATGTCGCGGTCGCGCTTACCGAGGCGTTGCGCAATGTCGAAGCACCGGCATCGAATTTGCTGCATCATGGATTTTCCCCGCCACCTCGGCGGGCCGTCCACGATTCATCCATCGGAGCGATCTATGAACGCACTGCCTAACACGCGAGACGCCATCGGAGATTCATGGAGCACCACGAGCCGCCGCGCACGCCGCATGGCGCGACACGGCCGTGAAGCGGCCGAGGACATCGGCTCCGAACTCCGCGCGCTGCTCAGCGAGCTTGAAAGCACTTTGGCCCAAGGCACGTCGGCCGATGCGGCTGCGCTGCGCGCGCAGATCGGCGAGCGCCTCGACAGCGCCCGCGCACGCCTTAACGATACCCACGCAGCACTACGCGAGCGCGCCGGCGCGGCGCTCGGAGACGCGGACGCCTACCTTCACGAAAAGCCCTGGCAGACGATCGCGCTCGTCGGCGGACTGGCGCTGGTCGCGGGCGTGTTGCTCGCGCGGGCGCGCTGACGCTTCAATCGGCCGACGTTTCCAGAAAATCCGCGCCAATGATGTCGATGCGGTCTGTGCAGATCGCATCGACTCCCCACTGCGCAAGCAGGCGCGCGCGCGCCGGCTCGTTCACCGTATAAGCGAGGATGCGCAAGCCTGCATCCTTGATTTCCGTGACGAGCGTCTCGTCGAGTGCGCGATGATTCACATGCAGCGACACGCACGACAGCGCCGCCGTCTGCGCGCGCCAGTTCTCCGGAACATGTTCGTACAGCATGCCCCGAGGAAGATTCGGCGCGACATCGCGCGCGGCTTCGAGCGCCGCATATGAAAACGATGACAACAGCGGCGCGGGTTCGGCATCCGCCCATAACCGCGCTGCCTCGCGTGCGACGAGCACGCCTGTTTCCACGTCCCGCCCCTGACTCGGCTTGATCTCGATGTTCACCGCAAGCCCATGTTTCGCGCATCGTTCGTGCACTTGCGCAAGCGTCGGCATGCGCGCGTTGGCGAACTCCGCACTGAACCAGGTGCCCGCATCGAGCGCGCGCAGTTCTGCGTAAGTCATCGCTTTCGCCGCGCCGCGCCCGTTCGACGTGCGGTCTATCGCGTCGTCGTGCAGCAGGAAGACGACATCGTCAGCGGAGAGCTTCGCGTCGAATTCGATCATCTTGTGACCGAAGCGCGCGCCCACGTCGATCGCTTCGAGCGTGTTCTCCGGCGCGAGCTTGCCGCCGCCCCGATGCGCGACGATCGCGGGATAGGGCCAGGTTCTCATCGCATATGCTCCATTCAATTGGCGCGCAGTCCCGCCGCCGGATCGAAGAAATGCAGATGCCGCGCGGGCAACGACACCCTCAGCCGCTCGCCGCGCTGCGGACGATGTTCATGCGGCAAGCGCGCCGCCACGTCGTGCTTGCCCCACTTGCCGTGCGCGAGATTGTCCGCGCCGAGCAGTTCGGCCGAATCGACGTCGAGCGTCGCGCCCGGCGCGTCGTGGTTGCCGGGCGTCATGTGCTCCGGACGAATGCCGACGATCCACTCGCGCCCATACATTGCGCTTGTCACGCTGCTCGCGCCCGCGACCGGCAGCTTCGGCCCGTCGCCCGCAACATCGAAGGTCGATCCGTCTTCGGACAGACGGCCTTCGAGCAGATTCATCGCCGGCGAGCCGATGAAGCTCGCGACGAATACCGTTGCCGGACGCTCGTACACGTCGGTCGGGGCGCCGATCTGTTCAGCGTGCCCCTTGTTCATGACGATGACGCGCTGCGCGAGCGTCATGGCTTCGATCTGATCGTGCGTGACGTACAGGCTCGTGGTCGCGAGGCGCGCGTGCAGCCGTTGAATCTCGAGACGCATCTGCACGCGCAGTTTCGCGTCGAGATTCGAAAGCGGTTCGTCGAAGAGAAACACCGCCGGTTCGCGCACGATCGCACGACCCATCGCGACGCGTTGCCGCTGACCGCCCGACAGTTCACGCGGCTTGCGCGCGAGCAAATGTTCGAGCTCCAGGATGCGCGCCGCATTGGCCACGCGCGATTCGATGGTCTTTCTGTCCGCGCCGCCGATCTTCAGCGCATACGCCATATTCTGCGCGACGCTCATGTGCGGATAAAGTGCGTAATTCTGAAAGACCATCGCAATATCGCGATCCTTCGGCTCCAGCTTGTTCACGACTTTGCCGCCGATCTCGATCGTGCCGTGCGACACGCTTTCGAGTCCCGCGACCATGCGCAGCAGCGTCGATTTTCCGCAGCCGGACGGGCCGACCATCACGACGAACTCGCCATCGTCCACGGCTGCGTCGATGCCGTGCAGCACGTAGTTGGAGCCGTCGTACGTTTTCTTTACGCCTTTGAGATTCAATGCGGCCATCGATCAGCCTTCTCCGTTATTTCTCTGAGTCCACGAGTCCGCGCACGAACCAGCGCTGCATCGTCAGGACGACCGCGAGCGGCGGCAGCATCGCGAGCAGCGTCGCTGCCATCACGAGGTGCCATTCGGTCGCGGTATCGCCCGACGCGATCATGCTCTTGATGCCGACCACCGCCGTCTGCAGCGACACCTCGTTGGTGATGAGAATCGGCCAGAGATACTGATTCCAGCCGTAGATGAACGTAATGACGAAGAGCGCCGCGATGTTGGTCTTCGACAGCGGCAGCACGACGTCCCAGAAGAAGCGCAGCGAACCCGCGCCGTCGATGCGCGCCGCTTCCATCAGTTCGTCGGGCAGCGTCATGAAGAACTGGCGGAAGAGAAACGTCGCCGTCGCGGATGCGATCAGCGGCAGCGTCAAGCCCGCATACGTGTTCGACAGATTCATCGACGAGACGACTTGCACCGTCGGAAAGATGCGCACTTCGACCGGCAGCATCAGCGTGATGAAGATGAGCCAGAAGGCGAGGTTCTTCATCGGAAAGCGGAAGAAGACGATCGCGTACGCGGAGACGATCGACACCGCGATCTTGCCGATCGAAATCACGAGCGCCATCACGAGGCTGTTCATCAACATGAGACCGAACGGCGCCGCCGCATTGCCGCTGCCGTGCGTCCAGATGTGCGCGACGTTCTCGAAGAGATGCGTGCTCGGAACGAGCGAAAGCGGCACGCTGAACACTTCGTTCGAGTTCATCGTGGCCGCGCAGAACGCGACGTACACCGGAAACACGATCAGCGCGACGCCGAGCAACAGCACGGCGTGACAGAAGATATCGAAGCCGCGACGGTTTTCGATCATGAATATTGCACCCTGCGTTCGACGAAGCGGAACTGGATGACGGTCAACGCGACGACGATCACCATCAGCACGACCGATTGCGCGCCCGAGCTGCCGATGTCGAGTCCCTGAAAGCCTTCCGCGAAAATCTTGTAGATGAGCGTCTTGGTCGATTGCGCGGGACCACCACCGGTAGCGGCATCGATGACCGGGAAGGTATCGAAGAACGCGTAGACCAGGTTCACGACGAGCAGGAAGAAAGACGTCGGCGACAGGAGCGGCAGCGCAATGCCGAAGAAGCGCCGCACGGGCCCGGCGCCATCGATGGCGGCGGCTTCGATCAGCGATTGCGGAATCGCCTGAAGGCCCGCATAGAAGAACAGGAAGTTGTAGCTGACCTGCTTCCACACCGACGCGAGCACGACGAGAAACATCGCCTGCGTGCCATTGAGCGCGTGGTTCCAGATGATGCCCTGCTTGGCGAGCGCATACGTCACGAGCCCGATGCTCGGGTTGAACAGGAACGACCACAGCACGGCGGCGATCGCGGGCGCGACCGCGTATGGCCAGATGAGCAGCGTCTGATACGCCTTCGCACCGCGCGTCACGCGATCGGCGCATGCGGCGAGCAGGAGCGAGATCACGAGGCCCGACACGGTGACGAGCGAGCAGAAGATCATCGTCGTGCTGAACGACGAGAGATAGAGCGGATCGGCGAACAACTGCCTGAAGTTCGCCAGCCCGACGAATTCGCTCGACGTGCCGAACGCGTCCTGACTCTGCGTGGCCTGCCAGAGCGCTTCGCCTGCCGGCCAGAGAAAGAACAGCGCGGTGATCGCGAGTTGCGGCGCGACGAGCAGATACGGCAGGACGCTCGTATCGAAACGAGACCGTTTTTCCATGCGTTGATGTCCCGAACGGAAGCGCCCGCGATGATCGCGGGCGCATGCGCTTTAGTTGCCGGTCTTCTCGAAGCGGCGCAGCAGCTCGTCGCCGCGCTGCACTGACGCGTCGAGCGCTTGTTGCGGCGTCTTCTTCTCAGCCCAGACCTGTTCCAGCTCTTCGTCGACGATCGTGCGGATCTGCGGCATGTTGCCCAGACGCAGCCCCTTCGTGTAAGGGAGCGGCGGCTTGTTCAGCATCTGCTTGATCGCGATGTCCGCGCCGGGGTTCTTGTCGTAAAAGCCCTGCTTCTGCGTGAGCTCGTATGCGGCCTGCGTGACCGGCAGATAGCCCGTGTCCTGATGCCACTTCCCGGCGACTTCCGGCGTCGAAAGATACGCGAGGAACTTCGCGACGCCCTTGTAGACGGCCGGGTCCTTGCCCGACAACACCCACAGGCTCGCGCCGCCGATGATCGCGTTCTGGGGCGCACCCTTTACGTTCGCGTCGTAGGGCATCATGCCCACGCCGTAGTCGAACTTCGCGAATTTCGCGATGGTCGCGCGCGAGCCCGACGAGTTCGTGATGATGCCGCAGTCGCCGCTATAGAACTTCGACACCGGCTCGTCCTTGCGGCCGACATACGTGAACGTGCCTTCCTTCGCCATGTTCTGCAGGAACTGGATATGCGCGACCTGCAGCGGCTTGTTGAATTCGAGCTTGGCGTCGAGGCCGTCGAAACCGTTGTTCTTCGTCGCGAACGGCGCGGCATGCCACGCGCTGTAATTCTCGAGCTGAATCCAGCTTTGCCAGCCCGACGAGTAACCGCACGAATAGCCGGCGGCCTTCAGCTTCTTCGCGTCGGCTTCGACATCGGCCCAGGTCTTCGGCGGCTGGTTCGGATCGAGACCGGCTTTCTTGAATGCGTCCTTGTTGTAATAGAGAACAGGCGTCGAGCTGTTGAACGGCATCGAGATCAGATGGCCGGTCTTCGCGTCGCTGTAGTAACCGGCGATGGTCGGCACGAACGCCTTTTCGTCGAGCGGCACGCCGGCCTGCTTGAAGACGTCGTAGACCGGGATGACTGCCTTCTTCGCCTGCATCATCGTCGCGGTGCCGACTTCGTAGACCTGCAGGATCGCGGGCGCGTTGCCGCTGCGATACGCCGCGATGCCCGCCGCGAGCGCCTGGTCATATGTGCCCTTGAACACGGGAACGATCTTGTAATCGCTCTGCGACTTGTTGAAGTCGTTGGCGATGTCGTTCACGCGCTCGCCGAGCGCGGCTTCCATCGCGTGCCAGAACTGGATTTCCGTCGCGGCGTGCGCTGCGGTGCTGGCGCCGAAGGCCAGAACGGCCGCGGCCGAGATCGTGCGGAACAAGGGCTTGCAGCTCATCGATGAGTCTCCTTTTGAGGATTCGCGCTTGAAACGCGCGATATTAGTTGTTGTCGATGACAAACAGGCGTTGATACTCTTTCAATGCATAGCGATCGGTCATGCCCGCGATGTAATGCGCGATGAGCCGCGCCTGCGAGCTGTCATGGCTCGATGAAGGCGCGTCGTTCGCGGATTCCTCCGTCACAGGCCCGCGTGCCTGATAGGCGGGCGGCAAGAGACGCGGATCGTCGGTGAAGGCTTCGAAAAGGCCCGTCACGACGCGCTTCGCCTTGTTGGCCATGCGCATCACGCGATAGTGGCGGTACAGGTTCTTGAAGAGAAAGCGCTTGAGTTGCGCCGCCTGCGCCGCGACTTCATCGCTGTGTGCGACGAGCGGCGGCGCATTGCGCACGGCGTCGAGCGATTGCGGCGCGACGCGTTCGAGGTTGCGGCCCGTCGCCTCGATCAGATCGACGATCAACGTGTTGATGATGCGGCGGATCGTTTCGTGGATGAGCCTGCGCCCTTCGATGTCCGGATAATCGGCCCGCGCCGCATCGTAATGCGTGTGCCACAGACTCACTTCGGAAAGCTGATCGAGCGTGATGAGGCCGGAGCGCAGGCCATCGTCCACATCGTGATTGTTGTAGGCGATTTCATCGGCGACATTCGCGATCTGCGCTTCGAGCGACGGCTGCTTTCCCGTGAGAAAGCGCTCGCCGAGTTCGCCGAGCTTGCGCGCGTTTTCGCGCGAGCAATGCTTGAGGATGCCTTCTCGCGTCTCGAAGCAGAGGTTCAGGCCGTTGAACGCGCCGTAATGCTCTTCGAGCTGATCGACCACTGCGAGGCTCTGCAGATTGTGCTCGAAGCCACCGTGATCGCGCATGCATTCGTGCAGCGCGTCTTGCCCGGCATGACCGAATGGCGTGTGGCCGAGATCGTGCGCGAGCGAGATGGCTTCGACCAGATCTTCGTTCAGCCTCAGGTTGCGCGCGACCGAACGCGCGATCTGCGCGACTTCGAGACTGTGCGTGAGGCGTGTACGGAACAGATCGCCTTCGTGATTGACGAAGACCTGCGTCTTGTATTCGAGTCTGCGAAATGCGGTCGAGTGCACGATGCGGTCGCGATCGCGCTGGAACTCGGTGCGCGCCGCAGGCGGCGTTTCGGCGAAGCGCCGCCCGCGCGATTGCGACGCGTGCGCGGCATACGGCGCGAGATGCGCTTCGAACGCGAGCGTCGGCGGCGTGCCCTGCGGAACTTGATCTTCTATGTCGCTCACCGGCTGCTCCGCATCGTCGTGGTTCTAGCCGCCGCTCGCGCGGATCAGACGCTGGCTGCGAGCGTCGCGCGCACGGCCTGATCGGGCGCGCTCGTGATCTCTGTCGCGCCGAAGCGGGTCAGCAGAATGAATTTGATCTCGCCAGCTTCGGCCTTCTTGTCGACCTTCATCAGATCGACGTAGCGGTCGTCGCCGAGCCGCGGCGCCGTGACCGGCAGCTTCGCCGCTTCGATCACACGCACGAGACGCTGACGCGCGGCTTCGTCGAGCTTGCCGAGGCGCACCGACAGATCCGCCGCCATCACCATGCCACAACCGACCGCCTCGCCATGCAGCCATTCGCCGTAGCCGAGCCCGGCTTCGATCGCATGGCCGAAGGTGTGGCCGAAATTGAGAATGGCGCGCTGGCCGCCTTCGCGCTCGTCGGACGCGACGACCGACGCCTTGATCTCGCACGAACGCTTGACCGCGTGCGCGAGCGCGTCGTCGTCGCGGCGATTGAGCGCGTCGATGTTGGCTTCGATCCATTCGAAAAACTCGGCGTCCTTGATGGCCGCGGTCTTGATGACTTCCGCGATGCCCGCCGCCAGTTCGCGCTCCGGCAAGGTGTGCAGCGCGCCGATATCCGCGATGACCGCCTGCGGCTGATAGAACGCGCCGATCATGTTCTTGCCGAGCGGATGATTGATGCCCGTCTTGCCGCCTACCGATGAATCGACTTGTGAAAGCAGCGTGGTCGGCACCTGGATGAACGGTACGCCGCGCATGTAGGACGCCGCCGCGAACCCGGTCATGTCGCCGACGACACCGCCGCCGAGCGCGATCAGCGTGGTCTTGCGATCGGCGCGTTCGGTGAGGAGCGCATCGAAGATCGTGTTGAGCGTTTCCCAGTTCTTGTGCGCTTCGCCGTCCGGCAGGACTACGGTAGTCACCTTCTTGCCGAGCGGTTCGAGCGCGGCGCGCAACCGTTCGCCGTAAAGCGGATCGATGGTGGAATTCGTGACGATCGCCACGGACGAACCCTTGATGTGCGGCGCGAAGAGTTCCGTGCGGCCGATCAGGCCCGCACCGATATGAATGGGATAGGCGCGCTCGCCCAGTTCGACGCTGACGGTGATCGTTGGGGTAATCATGGCGGACATTATGACTCAGCCGACTTGACGACGCCGGCGACCTCCAGTTGCATCAGGACCATATTGACGAGCGCGTTGACGGTCGGCCGCCCCGTTTCCACGACGAAATGCGCGCACTGCTGATACAGCGGATCGCGCACCTGAAAAAGCGCTTCGAGCTTGCCGCGCGGATCTTCGGTCTGCAGGAGCGGGCGATTCTTGTCGCGCCGCGTGCGTTGCCAGAGATCGTGCGGATTGGCGCGCAGATAAATGACGATGCCGCGATTCTTCAGATGTTCCCGATTCTCGGGCCGAAGCACCGCGCCGCCGCCGGTCGCGAGTACGATGCCGCTGCGCTGCGAAAGCTCATCGATGATGTTCGCCTCGCGCTGACGAAAACCCGCCTCGCCCTCGAGTTCCCAGATCACCGGGATGCGAGCGCCCGTACGCGCCTCGATCTCCAGATCCGAATCGATGAACGAGCGCTGCAGACGGCGCGCAACCGCGCGGCCCACGGTGGTTTTACCCGCCCCCATGAGTCCGACGAAAAAAATGTTCGCGTTCGCGTGCCCTTCCTGCAACCTGGATCCTTTTACAGTATCGAATTTCTTCGTGCGGCAGCTTAAGGGCAAACCGCCCGCTTTGTCGAGTCGCGCCGCCAGGGAGCTGGCGTTCAGCTGCTCGACGCGATCACACGCGGCGTAATCAATATGACGAGCTCGCTTTTCGACCTGCGCCGCGCGTCGTGACGGAACAGCCAGCCGATCACCGGCAGTTTCGAGAGTCCCGGCACGCCGGTCGTGTCGTCTCGCTCGTCATCGGAATAAATGCCGCCAATCGCCACCGTGCCGCCGTTTTCCACCTCCACGCGCGTCTGAACATGCTTGGTGTGGATGGCCGGCCCGTTCGCCGTCTGCTCGCCGAGACTGTCTTTCGTGATGTCGAGATCGAGAATGACGTGGCCGTGCGGCGTGATCTGCGGCTCAACCTCCAGTTTGAGCGTTGCGCGCCGAAACTGCACGCCCGACATGCCGTTGCCGACCTTCGCCTGATACGGCACGTCCACGCCCTGCTCGACGACGGATTTCATCCGGTCCGCCGTCACGACACGCGGACGCGAGACGATTTGTCCGCGCCCTTCCGCCTCCAGCGCGCTCAGTTCGAGATTGAGCAGCCGGGTCGCCTGCGCGACGAACAACGTGAGCCCGGCGGTCGCCGCGTCGAAACCGTTGATCGGCCCCGCCGACAGATCGTATACCACACCCTCCTTGCCGCCCGCCAACCCGGTCGCGGGATCGTTCTGCGCCGCGACGCCCAGCTTGACGCCGAGATTGCGCGACAGCCCCGCCTCACCCTCCACGATCTTCGCTTCGATCATCACCTGCGGCGTCGGCTTGTCGATCAGGGCGATCAGCTCGGCGATCTGCTGCACGCGCGCGTCGAGGTCGGTGACGAAGAGCAGGTTCGTGCGCGCATCGGCGATGGCGGAGCCGCGCTTGGACAGCACGCGCTGACTGCCCGAGCCGGTCAGCATCTTGCGAAGGTCTTCCGCACGCGAATAGCGCAGCACGAACGTACGGCTCGCGAGCGGTTCGAGATCCGCGGCGCGCGCGTGCGCCTCGAAGCGCAGCTTCTCGCGCGCGGCGAGTTCGGCGAGCGGCGCGACCCAGATCACGTTGCCGTGCTGCTCCATCGCGAGACCGTGGACTTCGAGGAGCGTGTCGAACGCACGGCGCCACGGAACAGCGACGAGATTCATCGACACCTGTCCGCGTACCTTTTCGCTCGCGACGATGTTCAGGCCCGTGAAGCGCGCAAAAGCGTGCAGCGCGGCGCTGAGGTCGGCGTTTTTCAGATCGAGCGTGATCGGCTTGCCGTCGTCGTTTCCGTCATGCTTTGCGCGGCTCAATCGTTCGAGTGCCGGCAAGGGCACCGGCGGGCCTTCAAGCGCGTCCCCCGCTTCGGCCGCGGGCTTCGCGGGCGCGGCAGCGTCGGCGTTCTGGACGACGGGCGCATCCGGTACGGGCTGATCGACAGGCTGTGCTTCGAACGATGCAGGCAACGGCGGCAACGGCGCGACGATCGAATCGGCGCTTTCGGCTGCAAGCGTCATGTGCGCGAACAGCATGAAGGCCGCGCCCGTTCCCGCGAACCTGCGTGAAAGCTTCGCGAATTGGCTCACTTGCGATCCTCCGCGAACGTCAGCTTGCGCGCGTTGCCGTCGGTACGAGCGAGTTCGATTGCACCCGGTATGACGCGCCCGATCCATTCGTCGCCGATCTTCTGCCCCGGCGTGAAGCCGACGACGTCGCGTCCGCTCTGCAAAAGCGCCATCGCACGACGGCGCCCGACGAACGTGCCCACGAGCAGCATGTCGCCGCCCTGCACCGCCGCGTCCGCATTGCTGAACGGATCGACGACGAACGCGTTGGCGCGTGAGGCCGCGGCGCGCGATATCGCCGGCAGCGTCTCGAACACGCGCAGCGTCGCTTCGAGGGCGAGCGTGCCCTGCTGTCGCCTGATCTGCACGCTTTCGGGCACGACGAGCCGAGGCAGGCCGGCGAGCGCTTCAAGGAAGCGTCGCATCTCCGGGAAGGTGCCGTCCGCGCGCAGTTTGAGCGCGCGCTCCGGAATCGGCTCACTCCGCTTCGGTTCGCCGCCCTTGACCGCTACAGGCTCGATATCGGCGACGCGCAAGCCGCTCTGTGTGGCCAGATCCGCGATGGCGCGCAACGCGTCGGCGGCGCTCCAGTGCTCCGGCTCCATACGACCCGACGCCGCCCGCGCCCGTAAGTCCGGCAGATCCGCAGCGATGCGCCCGGCGTCCTGCACTTTCGCCGACGTCGCCGCCCACGCGACGCGGCTCGCTTCGAGCGGGTTCGCGTCCACTGTCCGCCAGGCTCGCAGACCGAGCACGAAGACGAGCACACTCAATGCAATCGCGACGCACATGGTCCGGCGCCACGACCATTCGGCGAGCGGCTGCAGGATAGAGGGCGCACCGCGCGCACGCGTCTTCATAGCGAAGTTCATCGGAATCGTGCTCATGGACGGTTCTCCTGCGCGACGGGACGCGTGGCGGTCAATATCGGATGCGCCTGATGCAACGCGGCTTCATCGCGCGAATGATCCGGCGCGTAACGCACGAGCGCGACGAACTCGAAATGCGCGGAACGCTCTCCCCCGGGAGTCGATGCGCCACGCCTGGCCGGAGCCGCCGGCTCCGCGCGCCGCTTCATTTCGATCACTTCCACCGCCTGCACGCCGCGCACGCGTTCCAGCCGCTTGAGCCATTGCGCGGCCGACTGCGAATCGGGAGCGAGCGCGGCAAGCTCGACCTCGTTCGTTCGCTGCGACACGCGTTGAAGCGCGACACCGCGTTGCAAGGGCGCGTCGGCGAGGGCTTCGAGCAGTGCGAGGAAGCGCTCGCGCGGCAAGGCCAACGGCTGCGCAGCCTCACGCGCGCGCCGGCGGTCCGATTCCGCGCGAACGAGCCGCGCATGTTCGTCGATCTGCGCGCCCGATGTGCGCAGCGACGCCTCCAGCGCCATGCGTCGCTCATCCAGACGGGCGCGCTCGAACGTATCCCAGCCGGCCACGGCGCCGACAGCCGCGCAGCCGGCCAGACTCATCGCGCCGAGCAGCGCAAGCCGCTGACGCCTCACTTCGCGGCGCTTTCGTGCGCGATACGGCAGAAGATTGAATCCATTGAGCATGGCGGCGCTCATTGCATCACCTCGCGCAAGGCCAGCCCGAACGCGGCCGCGAAGCGCGGCGAATGCCTGTGCGCAGCCGGGATGTCGGAGGCGCCGTTGCAGTACGGCGCGGCCTCGAAGGGCAGCGCGGGACAGCCGAAGGTCTTGCCCAGAACGGGGAGCGGAAGGCTCGCGTGCGTCATCAACTCGATCTGTCCGCCCACATAGATACAGTCGAGCGGCGCCTCCTGACCGGCGAGTTCGTGCAGCGCGTCGGCGATGCTCCGATGCTCCGGCGCCGGATATCGGACTTCGTTTTCGACTCCGCGCCTGCCGACGAGCCAGCCGTGCAACCCGGTGCTTTCCAGCCAGCAAACGAGATAGCGCGCGTCGGCGTCCAGTTCGACCGAACCGGCGTGGCGCATCGCGCGCAACGCGGCCGCCGCTTCGCCGTCGATGGCGGATAGCGCGATGCCCGCTTGCGCCGCCGTTTCGACGCGCGCCTCCACGTGCCGCCGCGCCGTGGCTGCGATCGCGACCTGCGCCTCGCCGTCCTCCCTGGCCTGCACGGACCAGTCCACGGCCAGCGCGCCGCGTTCGATTCCCGCCGCGCGCTCGGCTTCCACGAGCACGGCCGGTTCGAGCATGCCGCGCGGATCGCCGCCGATAGCGTCCGCGTGCTGCTCTTGGGTGTCGATCAGACGCGCGAGCGGAATCTGCATCGTGAGCGTCGCCGACGCGGGCAAGCCCATCGCGCAGCGCAGCGCCCGCCACGCGCCGCTTTCCGGCAGGCGCCCGATCGCCTCGCGCAACGCCGCGACGATAGCCGCGCGGTCGATGAAGTCGCCGTCGATCACCGCGCCGGACGGCAGCGCCACCGAATCCAGATGTTCGACGCACACCGCCGCGTTCGCTCGCAATCGCCTGCTCACGACCGCGAGCCGCACCGCGTCCTCGCCGACGTCGATCCCCGCCGCGTAGCGCCGCGTGATCGTCAGCATCGTGCCGCGCAGCGTGTTTTCCTTACTCATCAGCCACTCCTTCCATTCACTCGCGCACCGAACCGTTCGGCGCTCGACGTGGAAGGATTGTCGCGAGCGTGATCGGCGGCGAACACTCGGCCAAACGGCCAACGCTCACGATAGAAGGATGCTTACGTGCACGATCGCGCGTATCTTGAAGACAGCGGCAGGCGCACGTAAGCGACGTGCTGAAAGGCTTCAGAAAAGTCTCAAATCGGGACAGCTATAATCGCGTGACCGTTTTTGGTGGTGCCAATGCAATCCTCTTCCCCGTCCAACCCGTCGTCCACGCCGCCCGAGAGGCCCAACAAATCCAGGCGCCCGTGGTGGGCGCGGCTCATGCTCGGATTTTTCGTCAGCCTGTTCGCGCTCGTCGTCTGCGCGGGTCTCGTGCTCGGCTACGCGCTCGTCGTCGCGATGCCGAACCTGCCTTCCCTCGAAGCGCTCACTGATTACAAGCCTAAGGTGCCGCTGCGCATCTATACGGCGGATCACGTCCTGATCGGTGAATTCGGCGTGGAGCGACGCAGCGTCGTGCGCATCCAGGACGTGCCCGATCATCTGAAAAAAGCCGTGCTCGCCATCGAGGACTCGCGTTTCTACGATCACGGCGGCGTCGATCTCACCGGCATTCTGCGTGCGGGATCGGTCGCGCTGACCAACGGCCACGCGTCGCAAGGCGCGAGCACGATCACGATGCAGGTCGCGCGCAACTTCTTCCTGTCGAGCGAGAAGACCTACACGCGCAAGATTTACGAAATGCTGCTCGCGTACAAGATAGAGCGCGCGCTGACGAAGGATCAGATTCTCGAGGTCTATATGAATCAGATCTATCTCGGCCAACGCGCCTACGGTTTCGCGAGCGCGGCGCGAGTCTACTTCGGCAAGGATCTGAAGGACGTCACGCTCGCCGAGGCCGCGATGCTCGCGGGCCTGCCGAAGGCGCCGTCGGCGTATAACCCGGTCGTCAATCCGAAGCGCGCGAAAGTGCGGCAGGAGTACATCCTGCAACGCATGCGCGAGCTGAATTTCATCACTCAGGCCGATTTCGAGCAGGCCGTGAAGCAGCCGCTCGTCGTGAAGGGCCAGGACCGCGAGTTCAGCGTGCACGCCGAGTACGTCGCGGAAATGGTGCGTCAGATGATGTACGCGCAATATCGCGAGGAAGCGTACACGCGCGGCCTGAACGTCGTGACGACGATCGATTCCGCCGATCAGGACGCCGCCTATCGCGCGGTGCGCAAGGGCCTGATGGACTACGAGCATCGGCATGGTTATCGCGGGCCGGAAGGCTATATCGACCTGCCCTCGAACGCGGATGACCGCGAGCAGGCCATCGACGATGCGCTCGCCGAGCATCCCGACAACGGCGAGATCGTCGCGGCCGTGGTGACGTCGGCGAATCCGAAGGAAGTGAAGGCGAGCTTCATCGACGGCAATACGGCGACCATCACCGGCAGCGATCTGCGCTTCGTCCAGTACGCGCTGAGCTCGCGCGCGCAGCCGAATTCGCGCATCCGCCCGGGCGCGATCGTGCGTCTCGTGAAGGACGACGACGGCAATTGGGTCATCACGCAACTGCCGCAAGTCGAAGGCGCGCTCGTGTCGATGGTGCCGCAGGACGGCGCGATCCGGGCACTCGTCGGCGGCTTCGACTTCAACAAGAACAAGTTCAATCACGTCACGCAGGCATGGCGTCAGCCGGGTTCGAGCTTCAAGCCGTTCATCTATTCGGCATCGCTCGAGAAAGGTCTTTCCCCCGCGACGATCATCAACGATGGCCCGCTGTTCTTCAGCGCCGCCGAGACCGGCGGCCAGGCGTGGGAGCCGAAGAACTACGGCGGCGGCTTCGACGGGCCGATGTCGATGCGCTCCGCGCTGCAACGCTCGAAGAACATGGTGTCGATCCGCATCCTGAGTCATATCGGCACGAAATACGCGCAGCAGTACATCACGCACTTCGGTTTCGATGCGGACCGTCATCCCGCCTATCTGCCGATGGCGCTGGGCGCGGGCCTCGTCACGCCGTTGCAGATGGCGGCCGGCTATGCGGTGTTCGCGAACGGCGGTTATCGCGTGAATCCGTACCTGATCGCCGATATCACCGATCCGTACGGCCGCGTCGTATCGCACCCGCAACCGCTCGTCGCGCAGCAAACCGCGCCGCTCGCGATCACGCCGCGCAACGCGTTCGTGATGAACAGCCTTCTGCAGAGCGTCGCGCAGCACGGCACGGGAGCGAAAACGAATCAGTTGAAGCGCGGCGATCTCGCCGGCAAAACGGGCACGACGAACGATTCGCGCGATGCGTGGTTCGCCGGCTATCAGCGCACGCTCGTCGCGATTGCGTGGATCGGCTATGACAATCCGCGCAGCCTCGGCGACAAGGAAACCGGCGGCGGGCTCGCGTTGCCGGTATGGATGGATTACATGGGCAAGGCCCTTAAGGGCGTGCCCGAGTACAAGCCGATGATGCCGCCCGATATCACGTCGCTCGGCAACGAGCTGTACTTCGACGACATGACGCCGGGGCACGGCTTCGTCGCGACCATCGGCGTGAGTCAGGCGCCGCCGCAGGAAGGTGTGTCCGGTGTGACGACGACGGCGCCGACGCCCGAAGTCGGCGAACAGGAAAAGCAGGACATCATGAATCTGTTCAAGGGGCAATAACCACGCCCTTGCAACGTGTGAAGCGAGCGGACCACGCGGTCCGCCCGCTTTTTTTTATGCCTTGAACCGGATCGGCTCGCCGGCCTGTTCGCTCGAATATTTGCTCAGCGTGGCAAAGAATTCGCTGTTGTCGCGCGTGTCGCGCCAGGCGCCGTCTACGTACTTGTAATGGAAACCACCCGCCTTGGCCGCCAGCCAGATCTCATGTTTCGGCGGTTGCAGGTTCACGATCACCTTGGTGCGATTCTCGAACTCCAGCGTCAAAACATTGCCGCTGCGCTCGAATTCGATATCGGCCTCGGCGGCGTCCACCGAGCGCTCGATGGCGCTCAGCGCGGCCTCCGCCAGCGTCAGGTATTCCTGGTCTGTCATGCTAAACTCCATCGATTAAACGTATAGGGACGGTCATGCGAGTCGTTTTCAGGATGAGCGCGATTGTAGCGGCTTTGAGCATCGGCGCCGCAGCAACGATCACGCTCGGCGGTTGTGGGCAACGTGGTCCGCTTTATCTGCCGCAGGTACCTCCGCTACCGCAACGTCCCAACGATCTCCAGAATACGCCGCCTTCGAATGTCGCTCCGGGCAACGTTCCGGATACGTCGGGACAGCCCCTGTCGCTCTCGCCCGAGACCGACCTCAAGACCAGCCCCGACGCCACATCGGCGCCCAAAGCCGCGTCGTCCGCTTACTGATCCTCGATCCTTGATGCCTTCACGGGCGCATTTTCGATTCCACGCATGAGTGATTCCGCATTCCACTACGTCGACGGCGTGCTGCACGCTGAAGGCGTCTCAGCCGCGTCGCTCGCGGAGCAGTTCGGCACGCCGCTCTATGTCTATTCCCGCGATGCGCTGACGCGCGCCTATCACGCCTACGCCGATGCATGCGCGGGCCGTCGCGCGACGGTCCACGTCGCGGTGAAGGCGAACAGCAATCTCGCGGTGCTCAACGTGTTCGCGCGCATGGGCGCGGGCTTCGACATCGTGTCGTCGGGCGAACTCGCGCGGGTGCTCGCGGCGGGCGGCAAGGCGGAAAACACGGTGTTTTCGGGCGTCGGCAAATCGGCGGCGGAAATGCGCGAGGCGCTCGAAGCGGGCGTGAAGTGCTTCAACGTCGAGTCGATTCCCGAGTTGCACGCGTTGAACGAAGTCGCGACATCGCTCGGCAAGAAAGCGCCGGTTTCATTGCGCGTGAATCCCGATGTCGATGCGAAGACGCATCCGTACATCTCAACGGGCCTCAAATCGAACAAGTTCGGCGTCGCGTTCAGCGATGCCCGCGCGACCTACGCGCAAGCGCATGCGATGCCGAACCTCGATGTCGTCGGCATCGATTGCCACATCGGCTCGCAGATCACCGAGATCAGTCCGTATCTCGATGCCGTCGACAAGCTGCTCGAACTCGTCGAGCAGATCGAAGCGGACGGCATGAACATTCGCCACGTTGATGTGGGCGGCGGTCTAGGCATCACCTATGACGACGAAACGCCGCCCGATATCGGCGAGTTCGTGAAGACGGTGCTCGATCACATCGAGAAGCGCGGCCACGGTCAGCGTGAAGTGTATTTCGAGCCGGGACGTTCACTCGTCGGCAATGCCGGCGTGCTGTTGACGCGCGTCGAGTTTCTGAAGCCGGGCGAGGAAAAGAACTTTGCCATCGTCGATGCGGCGATGAACGATCTCGCACGTCCCGCGATGTACGAGGCGTTTCATCGCATCGTGCCGGTCGTGAAGCGCGACGCACAGGCGCACAAGTACGATGTCGTCGGTCCGGTGTGCGAGAGCGGCGACTGGCTCGGTCGCGACCGTGAACTGGCCATCGAACCGGGCGACCTGCTCGCGATCTGCTCCGCGGGCGCGTACGGCTTCGTGATGAGCTCGAACTACAACACGCGTCCGCGCGCGGCCGAAATCATGGTCGACGGCGAACGCGCGCGTCTCGTGCGCGAACGTGAAGAAGTGAAGCAGTTGTTCGCCGGGGAATCGGTTCTGCCGGACTGAAGCTTCGCGGGCTTCAACAAAAAGCGATGCCTCGGCATCGCTTTTTTTATGCGCGCCGTCGTGTCGTTCGCGTTCGAAGCCACGCGATCACGCGCCAGCCCAGCAACACGATCACGATCGAACCGTAGATCTTCGGCAGTTCGAAATCGTGCTTGCCCGCCTTCATCCACCAGAAATGCAGGATCGCGAGCGCGGCGATCAGATAGATCGCCCGATGCAAGGTCTGCCAGCGGCGGCCGAGCTTTCTCGCGATGGCTTTGGGCGACGTGACCGCAAGCGGAATCAGCAGCACGAACGCCGCGAAGCCGACCGTGATGAACGGCCGCTTGCCGATGTCCTTCAGCATCGCGGCGACATCGAACCATTTGTCGAACCAGATATATGTCGTGAAGTGCAGCACGGCGAAAAAGAAGGCGTACAGCCCGATCATCCGGCGAAAGCGCGCGAGTGCCGTGATGCCGGTCATGCGGCGCACCGGTGTGATCGCCAGCGTGATGCACAGATAGACGAGCGTCCAGAGGCCGGTCGAACGCGTGATGAATTCGATCGGATTTGCGCCCAGGCCGCCCGTCATGCCCAGCACCACGAGACGCGCGAGCGGAAACAGCATCGCGATGAACACGGCGACCTTCGCGGGAACAAGCCAGCGAATGCCCGCGTTTGCCCGCGCGCCTTTGATCTCGGAAACGGTCGGCATCGTTCAGAAGTTCTTCTTGAGATCCATGCCCTGATACAGCGACGCGACCTGGTCGCCGTAGCCGTTGAACATGAGCGTCTTGCGCTTCGGCGAAAAGAAGCCGTCCTCGCCGATGCGCCGCTCGGTCGCCTGACTCCAGCGCGGATGATCGACGTTCGGATTCACGTTCGAATAGAAGCCGTATTCGCTGGGCGCGTAAAGGTTCCAGCTTGTAGGCGGCTGCTTCTCGACGAAGCGGATCTTCACGAGCGACTTCGCGCTCTTGAAGCCGTACTTCCACGGCACGACCACGCGCACCGGCGCGCCGTTCTGGTTCGGCAGCACCTGGCCGTACAACCCGACGGTCAGGAGCGTGAGCGGATTCATCGCCTCGTCCATGCGCAGACCTTCCGAGTAGGGCCATTCGAGAATCGGCGTCGAGAGTCCCGGCATCTGCGACGGATCGGCGAGCGTGATGAACTGCACGTACTTCGCGCTGCCCGTCGGCTCAGCCCGCTTGATGAGCTCGGACAAGGACACGCCGATCCACGGAATCACCATCGACCAGCCTTCGACGCAGCGCAACCGGTACACACGCTCCTCGAGCGGCGCGAGCTTCAGGATGTCGTCGATGTCGTAGACCTTCGGGTTCTTGATCGCGCCTTCGACTGACACCTTCCACGGACGCGGACGCAGCGTGCCCGCGTGCTCGACGGGATCGCCCTTATCGGTGCCGAACTCGTAGAAGTTGTTATAGGTCGTGATGTCCTTGAACGACGTCGCCTTGTCCAGCGCGACGAACTTCGGATTGATTTTCGCCGCGAGCTTCTGGCCGTTGGCATCCGGCGACGTGAGCGTCGCGTGGGCGAGACCGCTCGCGCCGGCGAGTCCCGTCGCGGCGAACGCGCCGATCGAGCGCAGCGCGCGTCGACGATTCTCGAACACCTCGCGCGGCGTGATTTCATGACCCGCGATGTCGTCACCGTATAGCTGACGATTTCTTCTGATAAACATGTGCGCTCCTTCTATTGCGACGCGTAAGGCATCGCTGCTGAATGCTCATAGGTGGAAAACAGCAGTCTGGATGCCAGTATTCCACCGCAAAACGAAAAAAAACCGCCAGCGCGATGCATGGCGGTTTTTCACAGTCGGCTCAACCGATCAGAGCTTGCCGTAGCTATGCAACCCCGACAGGAACATGTTCACGCCGAGGAACGCGAACGTCGTGACGATCAGGCCAGTCAGCGCCCACCATGCCGCCGCCGCGCCACGCAGCCCCTTCATGAGGCGCATATGCAGCCACGCCGCGTAATTCAGCCATACGATCAGTGCCCACGTTTCCTTCGGGTCCCAGCTCCAGTAACCGCCCCAGGCTTCCGCGGCCCACAGCGCGCCGAGAATCGTCGCGATGGTGAAGAACGCGAAACCGACGGCGATCGACTTGTACATCACGTCGTCGAGGACTTCGAGGGACGGGAGGCGGTCCGCCATGAAGCCGCGCTGTTTCGCGAGATACGCGACGGAAACCATCGCCGAGAGCGCGAAGCTGCCATAACCGATGAAGTTCGCCGGCACGTGGATCTTCATCCACCAGCTTTGCAGCGCGGGCACGAGCGGTTGAATCTGCTGCGCGTCGCGAGCGATCGAATACCACATCAGGAATCCGACAGCCGCGCTGATCACGAGCAGCACGAACGCGCCCATCTGCCGCGTCGAATAGTGCTGTTCGTAGTAGAGATAGAAGAGCGCCGTGATCAGGCAGAACAGCACGAACACTTCATACAGATTCGAGATCGGAATATGGCCGACGTCCGAGCCGATCATGTACGACTCGTACCAGCGCACCATCAGACCGGTGAAGCCCATCAGCACCGCGACCCACGTCATGCGCGAGCCGATCGCGCCGCCGGTCTGCGAGCGCGTCACCAGACCGATCCAGTAAAAGAGCGTCGCGAGGATGAAAAGCGCGCTCATCCATAGAATCGCGGATTGGCTGGACAGGAAGTATTTGAGGAAGAAGTTGGTGTCGGCGCGCGCCAGATCGTGCTGGTAAAGCTGGATCGACGACAGCGCGAGCACTGCGATCATCGCGATCAGCAGGCGAACCGGTTTCCAGCGCCATCCCAGCACGACGAACGTAGGCACCGCGCCGACCAGCACCGCCGTGTCGTACACGTCCATGTATGCGTGATAGCGGTTCAGCGCGAAACCCGCGCCTGCGACCATCGCGAGGGCGAAGAGCCAGTCGATCGGCGTCAGCCGGCGCAGGAACGGACGATCGTCGAACACGGCGACATCGGGAAGGCCCGATGCCGGACGTTCCGTTTTGGCGGAGGCGTGTGAGGAAGTCTGTGTGAGGTCCATGATCTTACCGTGTCGAAACTTCCGAGCTCGGAGTCTCGGATTGCGAGTGCGGGGGCGCACTGGATGCCGGGGACGGATCGGCCGGTTCTGCCGGCTTCGCGTCGAGCGCCGTCGCGATCTGCGCGCGCGTGCGTACGAACTCCTTCTCGAAATCGAACGTCCGGCGCGCCGTGGACATTGCCATCAGCACGCTGGCGCCGCCCTGTCCTGCATCTTTGAGCCAGAACCAGAGCCGGCGTTCGCGGACGTAGAACATCGAGAAAATCCCGACCACCAGCAGAAGGCTGCCAAGATACACCAGATTTTTACCCGGCGCGCGCGTCAACTGGAATACCGAAGCTTGCACCTGCCTGAAGTTGTCCAGTTGCAGAAAGACGGGCGAACCGTACAGAAAGCTGTCGGAAAGCGCGTTGATGGACGCCTGAACGAACGCGGAGTTCTTGTCATCCACTTTAGCGTCGGGCTGGCCGTTTTGCTCTCGGGAAATCTGCCATACGTCCCACATCGCGCCTTCGAGCATGCGCATCAAAAGGCCCGCGGCTTTTTCCTGCTCACCCTTCGGCACCGAGCGGTCGATGAACGTCGCGATGCTCTGAAAGCCGCCAATCATCTGGGGATTCGTCGTCGCCTTGCCTGTTTCGTCAACGCCGGCGAAGAGATTCAGCACGCGAACCGCGCTTTCTTCCAGATGTTCCTGCAATTCGCGGTTTTCCTGCGGTACCGAGCGCAACGCGAAACGATGCGCGGCTGCGGCGCGCGTCGCGGGCGTGGCAAGCGCGGCGCGCAGGTCCATCCACTGTTTGATCGTGCCCTGTTCGTCGGCGGGAATGCGCAAGTAGCGGAATGGATCGTTCGGGCTCACGCGCATGCCCGCGAGGAACATGCGCTGCCCGCTCACGTCGACCGGCAGCATGTAATTGCTGTACTCGCGCGCCTGACCGTCCGTACCCCGCACCTTGTATTGCACCGAAGGGCCGATGTTGCGTAGATCCGTCGGCTTCGAGGTCTTCGCGCCGGAGCCGAGACGCTCGTCGAACGCGTCGCGCAGCGTTTCCTGCTTGCCGACGCCGCGCGCGTCCGGCGCGCCGCCGCCGTCTGTCATGTTCTCGACGTTGATCGCGCGGAAATCCGTGAACTCGACGGTTTCACCCTGCGCGCCGGTGAACTGCGTGCCGATGGGCGACGTGCCGCCGATCGTGCCGTTGAAAGGCTCGGTCTTCGCGCTGCCGCCGGCCATCGGCCACGCGGTCATTTCGAGCTTCGAGCCGCCGTCCTGAAAGCTCGACTGATAGATCGAGATGCCGTCGTACGTGAACGGCTTGTTCACCTCGACGCGCGCCGGAATGCGCTTGCCCGTCTTGTGATCGATCACGACGATGTCGCTCGCGAAGAGCTTCGGCATGCCGGTCGAGTAGTAATCGACGATGAACTTGTTCAACTGAATCGAGAAGGGCAGATCCTGAATGATCGAGCCGTCCTGCTGATTCAGGATCGCCGTGCCGACGTTTTGCCCTTCCGGCACCCACGCGTAGCCGCGGAAAGTCGGGTTCGACGTCGAAAGACGATGCTCGCGCGGAATGTCGTTGATGACGGCGTTGCTGTTGATCGGCGTCTTGTTGAACATCCACATCTGCAATTTGATGGGCAGATTGCTGTCGAGCAGCCCTCCGATACAGATCACGACGATCGCGACGTGCGCCGAGATATAGCCGATCTTCGTCATCGCGCCGCGCTTGCCGGCGATGAGCGTCGCGCCGTTGTCGGTCTGGCGCGTGACGGTGCGGTAGCCCATCTTCGCGGCGAGCCGCTCGAGCGTCGCGGCTGTCTGCGCGCGGTTCGTCGAAACCGTGAATTCGCCCTTGTGATGGAATGCGCGCAGGCCGCCTTCATGCACGCGATCCTTCCAGCTCTTGAGGTCCGCGATCATCTTCGGGCTATTGCGCACGACGCACAGCGACACCGAAATCACGAGGAAGATCAGGATGAGCATGAACCACCACGCGCTGTACACGTTGTAGAGGCTCAGGCCGCGGAAGATGTCGGCCCAGAACGGACCGAACTGATTCACGTAGTTGGGATACGGGTCTTCTTGCGTGAGCACCGTACCGATGATGCTCGCGATCGCCAGAATGACGAGCAACGCGATGGCGAAGCGCATCGAACTGACGAGTTCGACGAAATGCCGGATGGCCCGACGGGCCGACTTCGACTGCAAACTCGATGTGGTGACGCTCATTCAAACTCCGGCTGGACAGCAAAAAAGGGTGGAGACGCTGGCGGTCTCATCGACCGACGTCCCACCCTTTTCTTGTTCTCGCGCCGGCCTTCTCGGATCTTCCCGGGACCGGCTTCGTAGTATGGGCGATTCCCGCGATTGCCGCCGGGAACCGCTGGACGCTGACTGCTGCGCGCTTAATGCAAGCCGGCGATGTAGTCGGCAACCGCCTTCATCTCCGCTTCGTTCAGGCGCGAGGAAATCTGGTGCATCGGCTCACTGTTGGCGCGTTGTCCCGATGCGAAGGCGTTCAACTGTGCCACCGTGTAGTCGCCCCACTGCCACGACAGCCGCGGATACTGCACCGGAATGCCCATGCCGGTCGCACCGTGGCAAGCCGCGCACGCTGGCACGCCCTTGTCCGCGATGCCGCCGCGGTAAATTTTCTGACCCAGCGCGACGTCGTTCTTGTCACGCGCGTAGTTCGGCTTGGCATTCTGCGACGCGAAATACGCCGCGACGTTCACCATGTCCTGATCCGACAGCGCGCCCGCAATGCCCGCCATGATCGGATTGTTGCGCGCCGGCGCCTTCGCGCCCGGCTGCGTCTTGTAATCCTTCAACTGCTTGACGATGTATTCGGCGTGCTGCCCCGCGAGTTTCGGAAACGCGGCGCCGGCGCTGTTGCCGTCCGCTGCGTGACACGCCGCGCACACCTGGGTCGCGATGGCCTGGCCTCGCGCCACATCCGGCTTCGCCGCTTGGGCAGGCTCCGCCGCATTCACCGACACCGCTAGTCCACTCAAACCCGCACCGAAAGCCGCCGCTGCTCGAATCACCACCAGAGACCTGTACAGTCGGTTCATTCGCGTACCCTGTTTTTCGTCTTGTGAGAATGTGAGGTTCTGCAAAAAACGACGGCGACCGATTATCGCCGCAAGATACCCGAACTCGCTGAACGAAGAGGCTCAAAAAGTGCCCCGAAAACTGTCTCGCTCCTCTGTGGGTGCCGCCTGCGGCCTGGGTCTTGCGTGCCCGTGCTGGTCTTTAAAAATCCGTCGTATTGTACAATAACCCGCTCCACGCAAAGACGCCAGTCGGGGCATGCCCAGTATTTGCCGGGTTCTCAAGGCTTGAAGTTTTCGCAGCTCTTTCGATTGGGCCCGCCATGTCATTTCTGCTTCACCAATCCCGCTTCTTCACGACCGTCAATCATTTGCGCGATCTGCCGCCGACGCCGCAGCCCGAAATCGCGTTCGGGGGACGCTCGAACGCTGGAAAATCGACGGCCATCAACATTCTGTGCAACCAGAAGCGGCTCGCGTTCGCCAGTAAGACGCCGGGACGCACGCAGCACATCAACTACTTCTCCGTAGGGCCGGAAGCCGCGCCGACCGGCTATCTCGTCGATCTTCCCGGCTACGGTTACGCCGAAGTGCCGGGCGCCGCGAAGGAGCACTGGCAGCGTCTGTTGTCGACTTACCTCCAGAGCCGAGCTCAACTACGCGGCATGATCCTGATGATGGATTCGCGCCGGCCGCTTACCGACCTCGATCGCATCATGATCGACTGGTTCGCGCCGACCGGAAAGCCGATTCACGCGCTGCTCACAAAATGCGACAAATTGACGCGACAGGAGATGACCAACGCCCTGCGCGCGACGAAGAAGTCGCTGGCCGAATACAAGGATGCGGGCTATCGCGGCGAACTCACGGTGCAACTCTTCTCCGCGCTCAAGCGCACTGGACTCGAAGAAGCGCACGAACAGATCGAGAGCTGGCTGATGCCCGGGGAAGCCGGCGAGAACGCGTCACAAGACGCAGCCGGATGAAACGTCGCGAGCACGCGGCGGCATAAAAAAACCCGCCGCATGACGGCGGGTTAACAGCCTAATCGAACATCGACAGGCACCCGCTCAGGGAGGAGAAGCGGGGAGTCCGGCGGCAAGCGCCTCGCTCGATCGGTATGATATACCATTGTCTCAAAACGGTTTCAGACGCGTCCAAGTGCTTGTTCGGCAAGGATTTACGCATTTCAGAAAGCCGTTTTTTCGATCTCCCGAAGACCATTCCAATTCGAGTCAAGACATGAGCTTCTACCCCCACCATCGCCCGCGCCGGATGCGCCGGGATGACTTCTCACGCCGTCTGATGCGCGAGAACCTCCTCACGACGAACGACCTCATTTATCCGGTGTTCATCGTCGAAGGGACGAATGTGCGCCAAGCGGTGCCGTCGATGCCGGGCGTCGAGCGCACATCCGTCGATCTCCTCATGAAGGTCGCCGAGCAGTGCGTCGAACTGGGTGTGCCGGTGCTGTCGCTCTTTCCGGCGATCGAGCCGTCGATCAAAACGCCGGATGGCCGCGAAGCCACGAATCCGGAAGGTCTTATTCCGCGCGCCGTGCGCGAGCTGAAAAAAAACTTCCCGATGCTCGGCGTGCTGACGGACGTCGCGCTCGATCCGTACACGAGCCACGGCCAGGACGGCGTGCTCGACGAGGAAGGCTACGTGAAGAACGACGAAACGAGCGAAATTCTCGTCGAGCAGGCGCGCACGCAGGCGGAAGCGGGTGTCGATATCGTGGCGCCGTCGGACATGATGGACGGTCGCATCGGTGCGATCCGCGAGATGCTCGAAAGTGAGAACCACATCCACACGCGCATCATGGCGTACGCGGCGAAGTACGCGTCGGCCTTCTACGGCCCGTTCCGCGACGCAGTCGGCTCGGCCGCGAATCTCGGCAAGGGCAACAAAATGACGTATCAGATGGACCCGGCCAACTCCGATGAAGCGATGCGCGAAGTGCGCATGGACATCGAGGAAGGCGCGGACATGGTGATGGTCAAGCCGGGCATGCCGTATCTCGACATCGTGCGCCGCGTGAAGGACGAATTCCGCTTCCCGACGTACGCGTATCAGGTCAGCGGCGAGTACGCGATGATCAAGGCCGCGTCGCAAAACGGCTGGATCGACCACGACAAGGTGATGATGGAAGCGCTGCTCGCGTTCAAACGCGCGGGCGCGGATGGCGTGCTGACGTATTTCGCGCTGGATGCGGCGCGGATTCTGCGGGCGTCGAAGTGAGTCTCTGAGTGGCGATATGAAGAGGGCGATGCTCGATGCATCGCCCTTTTTTTATCCGTTCGACGTCCCGACCCGGTCGAGACTCTTCAGGAAAGTATCGGCCGATTCGTACCCGACCACGCGGGCGACTTCGTTGCCTTGCGCATCGAAGAAGATGATGCCCGGCGGCCCGAAAAGCTTGAAGCGCTTGAGAAGCGCCTGGTCGTCCGCGTTGTTGGCGGTCACGTCGGCGCGCAGAAGATTCAACTGCGCGAGCCGCGCTTGCACGCGGGAATCGGAGAAAGTCAGCTTCTCCATCTCCTTGCAGGAGACGCACCAATCGGCGTAGAAGTCGAGCATCGCAGGTCGCGCGGCGGCCTTCACGGCGGAATCCAGCTCCGCCGACGAACGCACCAGCGCGAACGTGGGTCCTTCCGCTTGCGCATTCGCAGACGCGGACGACGCGCCTCGGGAAGCGAGGACCGCGAGCGGACGCAGCGGATCCGTCGAACCCGCAGCAAGGCCGACGAGCAGCGTCGCGGCCCAGACCGCGAACGCCGCGGCGAGCCCGCGTCCGAGTCGTTTCCAGACGCCGACAGGCGTCGACGTGCCCGACGAGAACAATCCGAGCGATGCAGCCGCGATCAAAAGCCACAACGCCACGAGCAGCATCTGCGCGACACCGCCGATAACCGGCCACACGATCCACAGCGCGGCCGCGAGCAGGACCACGCCGAAGAACACCTTCACGCCGTCCATCCAGGCGCCCGCGCGAGGCAGGACCGATCCCGCGCCCAAGCCGATGATCAAAAGCGGCACGCCTAGCCCGATACCCATCGCGAAAAGCGCCGCGCCGCCGAGCACGGCGTTGCCGGTATGCGCGATGAATGCGAGCACCGCGAAAAGCGGCGCTGTCATGCACGCGCCGACGACGAGCGCGGATAACGCGCCCATCACCGCCACCGCCGCAAACTTGCCGCCGCTGCGCTTCTGCGACGCCTCGTTCACACCGCTTTGCCAGCGTTCGGGCAACGCGATATCGACGCCTGAAATCAGCGCGACTGCAAACGCCGCGAGCAGCAGGCCGAACGCGCCGAGCACCCAGGGATTCTGCAACCACGCGCCGAGGCTTTGTCCGATCAGCGCGGCAACGATACCGAGCACCGTGTAGACGAGCGCCATGCCGATCACATACGAAACCGACAGCGCGAACCCGCGCGAACGCGTTACGCGCGCGCCCTCTCCGACGATGATCGCGGACAGAATCGGAATCATCGGATACGAGCACGGCAAGAGGCTCAGCACCATGCCGGCCAGAAAATACATGCCGACGACCGTGAGGAATCCGCCGCCTTCGAGCATGGACTGCGCGTAGTCCGCGCTCGTTGCGCGCTCGAACCACGAACTGTCCGTGTCTGCCTTGGGGCCAGTCGGCGCGACGCCTGCCGGTTGCAGCGCGTCGCCTCTGACACGGTAGGTCTTCTCCATCGGCGGATAGCAGATGCCCTGATCCGCGCATCCTTGCGACGTCACCGCGAGTTCGAAAGGACCCTTTGCCTGCATGACGGGAATGCGGATGTGCAACTCTCCGCGATAGGTCTCGACGTCCTTGTTGAACGTCTGATCGAAGTGGACTTTGCCCGCCGGCAGTTGCGCAGCGCCGATGGTCGCATCGCCGCTCTTCACGGCGAACGCGAAGCGCTCACGGTACATGTAGTAGCCGTCGGCGATCTTGTAGCGCACGTCCACTTCGCCGGGCTTCTCCGATGCGCTGAACCTGAACGCGACATCGGGATCGAGGAAATCGTCCGCTGCGCGCGCGGCGCCCGACAGCAATGCGAACGCTGCCAGAAACAGGAACGCGCCGAAGAATCGCCGCGCGAAAAGACGGGAAAACTCACACATGAAGAGGGCGCTGCGTTTCTGCGTTGACCCACTGACCGTAGCCGGGCGATGCGTTCACCTGCCAGACGAGGATTTCGGGTGTTTCGTACGGATGCCGAGCCTCGACGAAGCGCTGCAACTCTTCGCTGCGCGCGATGCTCGTCTTGAACAACAACTGCACTTCCTGCGACGACTCCAGCGCGCCCTTCCAGTGATACTGCGAGGACACCGCGCCGAGGCTCGTCACGCACGCGGCGAGCCGCGCGTCCAGCGCAGCCTGCGCGAGCGCATCGGCCGCGGCGGCGTCAGGCAGCGTGGAAAGAATCAAAACGACAGGAACGTTCACGCGGTACTCCAAAAACGGCAGACTAGCCATCTATCGTAGCATCGGCGGCCGACACACACTTTTACGCATCGGCGCGCCGCAACGTCGCAGGAAGAAAGCAAAAAGGCCAAGCATCGAGCCTGGCCTTTCTGCTAACAGCTGGAAACGGAATTTATTCCGCTTCTTGCACTTCTTCCGCTTCTTCGACTTCCGGGCGATCCATCAACTGGACCAGCGCCATCGGGGCGTTGTCGCCGACGCGGAAACCGAACTTCAGGATGCTGAGGTAGCCGCCCGGACGGTTCGCGTAGCGCGGGCCGAGGACGTCGAACAGCTTCGCGACGGAATCACGATCGCGCAGGCGGTTGAACGCCAGACGGCGGTTCGCGAGCGACGGCTTCTTGCCGAGCGTGATGAGGGGCTCGACGACCTTGCGCAGTTCCTTGGCCTTCGGCAGCGTCGTCTTGATGACTTCGTGCTCGATGAGCGAATTGGACATATTGCGGAGCATTGCCAGACGATGGCTGCTCGTGCGGTTCAGTTTCCGCAGACCATGCTTATGACGCATTTTCAGTTCCTTTAACGAGTTTTGATCCAGCTCTTCTATTGCGCCCTACATCAGCGCACGGGCCGGTCGAAAATAAAGCAAGACGCGGATTTTAAAGCAGAATCCGCGTCTTTGCAAAGTTACGCAGCGACTTCGTCTATTACTTGTCGAGACCAGCCGGCGGCCAGTTTTCGAGCTTCATACCCAGCGTCAGACCGCGCGAAGCGAGCACTTCCTTGATTTCGTTCAGCGACTTGCGGCCCAGGTTCGGCGTCTTCAGCAGTTCGTTTTCCGTGCGCTGGATCAGATCGCCGATGTAATAGATGTTCTCGGCCTTCAGGCAGTTCGCGGAACGAACCGTGAGTTCGAGGTCATCCACCGGACGCAGGAGGATCGGATCGATCTGCGGCGCGCGCGACGGCGCTTCCGCTGCCGCTTCGGTGCCTTCGAGCGCGGCGAACACCGACAACTGGTCGACCAGAATACGAGCCGACTGGCGAATCGCTTCTTCCGGCGAAATCACGCCGTTGGTCTCGATGTTCATCACGAGCTTGTCGAGGTCGGTACGCTGTTCGACGCGCGCGCTTTCCACCGCATAACTCACGCGGCGAACCGGCGAGAACGACGCGTCCAGCACGATGCGGCCAATGATCTTCGCCGACTCTTCACCGTAACGACGCACGTTGCCCGGCACATAGCCGCGGCCCTTTTCGATCTTGATCTGAACGTCGAGCTTGCCGCCCTTCGACAGGTGTGCGACTACGTGCTCCGGGTTGATCACCTCGCAGTCGTGCGCGAGTTCGATATCGCCGGCCGTCACGAGCCCTTCGCCTTCCTTGCGCAGCGTCACCGTGACTTCATCGCGGTTGTGCAGCTTGAAGACGACGCCCTTCAGGTTCAACAGCAGGTTGACCACATCCTCTTGCACACCATCGAGCGTCGAGTATTCATGCACGACGCCTGCGATCGTCACTTCGGTCGGCGCGTAGCCGATCATCGACGACAGCAGCACGCGCCGAAGCGCGTTACCCAAGGTGTGGCCATAGCCGCGTTCGAACGGCTCCATAACCACCTTCGCATGGTTTTCACCAAGCGATTCAACTGCAATGATCTTGGGCTTCAACAAACTGGTTTGCATAGGTTTTCCTTTTCAATACCCTCGGCTCGTTACACCGATAAGGCTGACCGGTAACAACCTGAAAATAAACAGCCGAGGCCACCCCTTGCCACGAGCAATCAGGCTCCCCGGCTGTTAATCCATTACCGCCGCGATTAACGCGAATACAATTCGACGATCAGGCTTTCGTTGATGTCGCCAGCGATGTCGCTACGCTCCGGCATCGACTTGAACGTGCCTTCGAACTTCTTCGCGTCGACCGACACCCAGCTCGGCATTCCGCCTTGCTCGGCCAGCGACAGGGCTTCGACGATACGAGCCTGCTTGCGCGACTGCTCGCGCACGGACACGACGTCGCCCGACTTCACTTGCATCGACGGAATGTTCACGACTTGGCCGTTCACCATGATCGACTTGTGGCTCACGAGCTGACGCGCTTCGGCGCGCGTCGAGCCGAAGCCCATGCGATAGACGACGTTGTCGAGACGCGATTCGAGCAATTGCAGCAGGTTTTCGCCCGTCGGACCCTTGCGGCGGTCGGCTTCAGCGAAGTAGCGGCGGAACTGACGCTCCAGCACGCCGTAGATACGCTTCACTTTCTGCTTCTCGCGCAACTGGGTGCCGTAGTCGGACGTACGCGCGCCCGAGGTGCGGCCGTGCTGGCCGGGCTTGCTGTCGAGCTTGCACTTGTCAGCGAGGGAGCGGCGTGCGCTCTTCAGGAACAGATCGGTGCCTTCACGGCGGGACAGTTTTGCTTTGGGACCGGTATAGCGTGCCACTTTGCATCCTTAAATATTGATCACGCACACTTTCGTCTGCGCTAGTCCGAACCCCTTGGGCCGAACGGTGGGCTTAGTCAAAACTTCATAACGCACGAAACCCGCCGATACTTTCGCATCGACAGGAAAACGTGCGGTCGCGTCGTCGGACTTTAGATACGACGGCGCTTCGGCGGACGGCAGCCGTTGTGCGGGACCGGCGTCACGTCGGAGATCGCGGTGATCTTGATGCCAAGACCATGCAGCGCGCGCACCGCCGATTCGCGGCCAGGACCGGGGCCCTTGATCCGCACTTCGAGGTTCTTCACGCCGTATTCCAATGCCACGCGGCCAGCCGATTCGGCTGCGACCTGAGCTGCAAACGGCGTCGACTTACGCGAGCCCTTGAAGCCCTGACCACCCGAGGTCGCCCATGCCAGCGCGTTACCTTGACGGTCAGTGATCGTGATAATGGTGTTGTTGAACGACGCGTGAACGTGAACCACGCCCTCGGCGACGTTCTTCTTGACCTTCTTGCGAACGCGTTGCGCCGCGGAGTTGTTCGAAGCCTTAGCCATTACGTTTTCCTGTAACTGTCAGTTCCGCTTACTTCTTCAGCGATTGCGCTGCACGACGCGGACCCTTACGGGTACGGGCATTCGTGCGCGTACGCTGGCCACGCAGGGGCAGACCCTTGCGATGGCGCATGCCGCGGTAGCAACCCAAGTCCATCAGGCGCTTGATATTCATCGTCACTTCACGACGCAGGTCGCCTTCGACGATGAACTTGCCCACTTCGTCACGCAGCTTTTCGAGGTCTGCGTCAGTGAGGTCCTTGACCTTCTTCGAAAATTCCACACCAGCTGCCGTGCAAATGCCGCGGGAACGCGTGCGACCGATGCCGAAGATTGCCGTAAGGCCGATCTCGGTATGCTGGTGATTCGGGATGTTAACCCCTGCGATACGAGCCATTGTTTTTCCTCAAACAAAAAGCGCAAGCAAAAGCGCGGCGTTCAGCCTTGACGCTGTTTGTGGCGCGGATCAGAGCTGCAAATCACGCGCACAACGCCCTTGCGCTTGATGATCTTGCAATTGCGGCAAATGCGCTTAACCGATGCCATCACTTTCATGATATTACCCTTTTTTCAAATCACTTCGCCCGGAACACGATCCGTGCACGAGACAGATCGTAAGGCGTCAATTCAACCGTAACCTTGTCGCCCGGCAGGATGCGGATGTAGTGCATCCGCATCTTTCCGGAGATATGTCCCAGGACGACATGGCCATTTTCCAATTTCACCCGGAAAGTAGCGTTGGGAAGGTTTTCGATGACCTCACCCTGCATCTGGATAACATCGTCTTTGGCCATAGTCCTTATTAACGCATCGGGACGTTGCCACCCTTGAAGTTTGCCTTCTTGAGCAGCGATTCATATTGTTGCGACATAACGTACGACTGCACCTGAGCCATGAAGTCCATCGTGACGACGACAATGATCAGCAGCGACGTTCCACCAAAATAAAACGGCACGTTCCAGCGCAACACCAGAAACTCAGGCAGCAGGCACACGAATACGATGTAGATCGCACCAGCCAGCGTGAGACGCGTCAGGATGCGGTCGATATATCGTGCAGTCTGATCGCCCGGACGGATACCCGGAACGAAAGCACCGCTCTTCTTCAAGTTGTCGGCGGTCTCTCGGCTGTTGAACACCAGTGCGGTGTAGAAGAAGCAGAAGAAAACGATCGCCAACGCATACAGCAGCACGTACACGGGCTGACCGGGCTTCAGCGCCTCGGCCACGTTGTGCAGCGTGTTCGCGAACCAGTTGGTGCGCGTACCCGAACTGAACCAGTTCAGGATGGTTGCCGGGAAGAGAATGATCGACGATGCGAAGATCGGCGGAATCACACCCGACATGTTCAGCTTCAGCGGCAGATGAGATGACTGTCCGCCGTAAATCTTGTTACCGACCTGGCGCTTCGCGTAGTTCACGAGGATCTTGCGTTGACCGCGTTCGATGAACACGACCAGATACGTGACCGCCGCGATCAACACGACGATGATGATCGCCGAGATGATGCTCATCGAACCGGTGCGAACCAGCTCGAACAGGCCACCGATTGCGTTCGGGAAGCCCGCCGCGATACCACCGAAGATGATGATCGAGATGCCGTTGCCGAGACCGCGCTCCGTGATCTGCTCACCGAGCCACATCAGGAACATCGTGCCCGTCACCAGCGTGACGACCGTCGTCAGCCGGAACACCATGCCGGGGTCCAGCACCAAAGCCGGCTGATTTTCCAGCGCAACCGCGATACCGAACGCCTGGAAGGTCGCCAGAACCACCGTAAAGATACGCGTGTACTGCGTGATCTTCCGTTGTCCCGCTTGCCCTTCCTTCTTCAACGCCTCCATCTGCGGCGACACGATCGACAGCAACTGCATGATGATCGACGCCGAAATGTAGGGCATGATGCCCAGTGCAAAGATCGTGAATCGCGACAGCGCGCCACCCGAGAACATGTTGAACATGCCCAGGATGCCGCCTGACTGGCTTTGGAACAGCTTGGCCAGTTGATCCGGATCGATGCCGGGTACCGGAATATGCGCACCAATGCGGTAGACGATCAGCGCCAGCAGCAGGAACACTGCACGCCGACGCAGATCGCCGAATTTCGCCGCGCTTCGACCGGTTTTTGCGAGACTCGGGCTGTTAGCCAAGTACCTTCTCCGATGCTAGTGCTAGTAACGGCGAAAGCGCGTTACTCGGCGAACGAGCCGCCAGCGGCTTCGATTGCCTCACGGGCGCCCTTCGTTGCCGTCAGGCCCTTCACCGTGACCTTGCGCGTAATCTCGCCGGTCTTGATGATCTTTGCGCTCTTGATGAGTTCGCCGACCAGACCCGCTTGCTTCAGCGCCAACAGATCGATTTCGTCGACCGGCAGCTTTTCCAGATCAGAGAGGCGCACTTCACCGACGAATTCCTTCGTCAGCGAGGTAAAGCCACGCTTCGGCAGACGACGCTGCAGAGGCATCTGACCGCCTTCGAAGCCGACCTTGTGAAAGCCGCCCGAACGCGATTTCTGACCCTTATGGCCGCGGCCGGCGGTCTTGCCGAGGCCCGAACCAATACCGCGACCGACGCGACGCTTAGCGTGCTTCGCGCCTTCTGCCGGCTTCAGGTTATTCAATTCCATGTTCAACTCCTTGGATCCTAGGGTCAGCCGCTTAGCTGATGACCTTAACGAGGTACGAAACCTTGTTGATCATCCCGCGCACTGCCGGCGTGTCCTGCAACTCGGAGACCGAGTTGAGGCGGCGCAGGCCGAGGCCACGCACCGTCGCCCGGTGCGTTTCGCGGGTCCCGATCAGACTCTTGACGAGCTGAACCTTGACAGTTTTTTCAGACATGGTGACCACCTTAGCCCAGAATGTCTTCGACGGACTTACCACGCTTCGCCGCGATGTCGGCCGGGGTCGACTGCTTGCGCAGACCGTCCAGCGTTGCGCGAACGAGGTTGTACGGGTTCGTCGAACCGTGGCTCTTGGCCACAACGTTTTGCACGCCCATCACGTCGAACACTGCGCGCATCGGGCCGCCAGCGATCACGCCGGTACCGTCCTTCGCCGGAGCGAGGAGGACCGCCGATGCGCCGTGCTTGCCGTGCACTTCGTGTTGCAGCGTGCCGTTCTTCAGGGGCACCTTGAACATGTTGCGGCGGGCCTGTTCCATTGCCTTTTGAACGGCGACCGGAACTTCCTTGGCCTTGCCCTTGCCCATGCCGATCCGGCCGTCACCGTCGCCAACCACGGTCAGTGCGGCGAAGCCGAGAATCCGGCCACCCTTCACGACCTTGGTCACGCGGTTGACCGAAATCATCTTTTCGCGCAGGCCGTCGTCGCGTTCGTCAGCCTGAACTTTCGCTTGCATCTTTGCCATGACGAATTCTTCCCTTAGAACTTGAGCCCGGCTTCACGCGCCGCATCAGCCAGCGCCTTCACGCGGCCGTGGTAGCGGAAACCCGAGCGGTCAAAGGCGACGGATTCGATGCCGGCAGCCTTGGCCTTTTCGGCGATACGCTTGCCGATCAGGGTCGCAGCATTGACGTTGCCGCCCTTGCCCGACTTGTCGGCGAGTTCAGCGCGCACTTCAGCTTCGAGCGTCGAGGCGCTAGCCACGACTTTCGTACCGCATGCCGAGAACACTTGCGCGTAGATATGCGTATTCGTGCGATGCACGGCCAGACGCGGAACCTGCAGCTCAGCGATCTTGATACGCGTCTGACGAGCGCGGCGCAGGCGAGATTGAGTCTTATCCATGATTGCGCACCCTTACTTCTTCTTCGTTTCTTTGAGGATCACGACCTCGTCGGAATAGCGCACGCCTTTGCCCTTGTACGGCTCAGGCGGACGATAGCCGCGCACTTCTGCTGCGGTCTGTCCGACTTTCTGCTTGTCGATCCCCTTGATCACGATTTCGGTCTGCGACGGGGTTTCAGCCTTGACGCCTTCCGGCATCTGGTGCACCACGGGGTGCGAGAAACCCAGCGACAGGTTCAGCTTGTCGCCTTGCGCTTGCGCACGATAACCAACGCCAACCAGCGTCAGCTTGCGCTCGAAACCCTTGGTGACGCCCTGCACCATGTTCGCCACCAGGGCGCGCATCGTGCCGGACATCGCGTTCGCTTCACGACTTTCGTCGGCCGGAGCGAGTTTCAACGTGCCGTTGTCGTTCGTCACGGTCACCAGCTTGTTGGCCGGTTGCGAGATCGTGCCGAGCGGGCCCTTAACGGTGATGACGTCGCCCTTGATGGCCACTTCGGCGCCTTGCGGCAGCGCGATCGGGCTTTTACCTACTCGAGACATGTTTCTTCTCCTTAGGCGTTAAGCGACGTAGCAGATGACTTCACCGCCGACGCCGTTCTGGCGCGCCTTGCGGTCGGTCATCACACCCTTCGGCGTCGACACGATTGCAACGCCGAGGCCATTCATGACCTGCGGAATGTCGTTGCGACCGCGGTACACGCGCAGACCAGGCTTCGAGACGCGCTCGAGGCGCTCGATCACCGGACGGCCAGCGTAGTACTTCAACGCGATGTTCAATTCGATCTTCGCGCCTTCAGCTTTCACTGCGAAGTCGTCGATATAACCTTCGTCCTTCAAAACCTGCGCAATCGCAACCTTGACTTTCGACGAGGGCATAGTCACCGAAACCTTCTCGACCATCTGCGCATTGCGGATGCGAGTCAGCATATCGGCGATAGGATCACTCATGCTCATTTATGTTTCTCCTATTACCAGCTCGCCTTGGTCAGGCCAGGGATTTCGCCGCGGAAAGCGATTTCACGAATCTTGCCGCGTGCGAGTCCGAACTTACGGAACGTGCCACGCGGGCGACCCGTGATCGCGCAGCGGTTACGCTTGCGAGTGGGGTTCGAGTTACGCGGCAGTTGTTGCAGCGCCAGACGCGCGAAGTAACGCTCTTCGTCCGACTTGCTTGCGTCATCGATCACAGCCTTCAGCTCAGCACGCTTCGGAGCGTACTTGGCTGCCAGGCGCGCGCGCTTCTTTTCACGTTCGATCAGTGCCAGTTTAGCCACGGTAACCTCAGTTTCTGAACGGGAACTTGAAGCCGGCGAGCAGCGCCTTTGCTTCGTCGTCAGTCTTCGCGGTGGTCGTGATGCTGATGTTCAGCCCACGCAGCGCGTCGATCTTGTCGTAGTCGATTTCGGGGAAAATGATCTGCTCTTTCACACCGATGTTGTAGTTGCCACGACCGTCGAATGCACGGCCCGACACGCCACGGAAGTCGCGCACACGCGGGAGCGCAACGGTCACGAAACGGTCGAGGAATTCGTACATCGCTTGGCCGCGCAGCGTGACCATCGCGCCGATCGGGTAGCCCTGACGAATCTTGAAGCCTGCGATTGCCTTGCGCGCCTTCGTGATGACCGGCTTCTGGCCAGCGATCTTCGTCAGGTCGCCCACGGCGTTTTCGATGATCTTCTTGTCGGCGACGGCTTCGCCAAGACCCATGTTCAGGGTGATCTTGGTGATGCGCGGCACTTCCATGACAGACTTGTAGCCGAACTTTTCGACGAGTTGCGGCACAACCTTTTCTTTATAAATCTCTTGCAGACGAGCCATTTTTTAACTCCGCGTCAGGCGTTAAGCGTGGCGCCGGTCGACTTCAAGAAGCGAACCTTCTTTCCGTCTTCGACCTTGATGCCCACACGCGATGCCTTGCCATTCGCGTCGACCAATGCGACGTTCGAAATATGCAGCGGCATCGTTTTGGCTTCCACACCGCCCGTCGTACCCTTCATCGGGTTCGGCTTCACGTGCTTCTTGACGAGGTTGATGCCCTCGACCGTGACACGGTCTTCCGCAACGGCCAGCACGGTACCGCGCTTGCCCTTGTCCTTGCCGGTGATGACGATGACTTCGTCACCCTTGCGAATCTTGTTCATCGCGACTCCTTACAGCACTTCCGGCGCGAGCGAAACGATCTTCATGAATCGTTCGCTACGCAGTTCACGCGTAACCGGCCCGAAAATACGCGTGCCGATCGGCTCGAGCTTCGTATTCAACAGAACGGCGGCATTGCCGTCGAACTTGATGAGCGAGCCATCCTGGCGACGCACGCCCTTGGCCGTACGAACGACCACGGCGTTGTAAATTTCGCCCTTCTTCACGCGTCCGCGCGGCGTCGCTTCCTTGACGGTCACCTTGATGATGTCGCCAATGCTAGCGTAACGACGCTTCGAACCGCCGAGCACCTTGATGCACATGACTTCACGCGCACCCGTGTTGTCGGCCACTTCAAGCCGAGTTTCGGTCTGGATCATGGTTTATCTTTCCCAACTTAATCCGGTCGCACCACCATGGCACAGCCGGTCAGTCTTGGTCCCGTCAGCCAACTGGCTGCTTGGGTTAGAACAGGCAGCGAGGGCAGACGAAACCCGCCATCGCAATCCGGTGAATCTGTCGACTCAGGCTGGCGCCCGAACCGGCTTCCCCCACCAGTTTCGCCCGCGACGGGGCTCCCACAAAGAGGGAAGACCGAGATTATAACAAATAATCTCGGTCTTGCAAGCGAAACTTACTGCGACACGATTTGCTACTGCATCGTGGTACTGCTACTTCGGCTTTAGATCACGCGAGCCGCTTCAACAAGCTTCGACACAACCCAAGCCTTCGTCTTCGAAATCGGACGGGTTTCCTGGATTTCGACGAGATCGCCTTCGTTGTACGTGTTCGCGTCGTCATGCGCGTGGTACTTCTTGGAGCGCACGACGTACTTGCCGTAGATCGGATGCTTCACGCGGTGCTCGACCAGAACGGTGACCGTCTTGTCCATCTTGTTGCTGACGACCTTGCCGACCAGCGTCCGCTTGAGCGAGGTTTTTACGCTATCGTTCATTTCTGGTTCGCCTTCTCAGTCAGGACGGTGCGCACACGTGCGATGTCGCGACGGACCTTCTTCAGCTGGCTCGTGTTCGTGAGCTGCTGGGTCGCGAGTTGCATACGCAAGCCAAATTGCGCCTTCAGCAGGTCCGACAGCTCTTTGTTGAGCGCGGCCTGGTCTTTCTGGTGAAGTTCAGATGCCTTCATCATTTACTCCTTAGGCGCCGAGCTGACGAACGACGAAGTTCGTCTTGAGCGGCAGCTTGGCTGCAGCCAGACGGAACGCTTCGCGCGCCAGTTCTTCGGAGACACCGTCCATTTCGTACAGCATCTTGCCCGGTTGAATTTCAGCGACGTAGTACTCCGGGTTACCCTTACCGTTACCCATACGCACTTCGGCCGGCTTCTGCGAAATCGGCTTGTCCGGGAAAATACGGATCCAGATCCGGCCGCCACGCTTGATGTGACGCGTCATTGCACGACGCGCCGCTTCGATTTGACGCGCGGTCAAACGGCCGCGACCGATAGCCTTCAGACCGTATTCACCGAACGACACTGCGTTGCCGCGCGTCGCCTTGCCGGTGTTACGACCTTTCTGCTCTTTGCGATACTTTCTGCGTTTCGGTTGCAGCATCGTTATTCTCCAGTCTTCGCGTCACCGCCAGCGCGACGGGGTGCACCACGACGCGCACCAGCCGGAGCGCCTTCACCGTCACGGCGCGGACGGCGATCGCCACCCGGACGTGCGTTGCGGCGCGGACGCTTTTCTTCCGCCACTTCTTCCACCACCGGCGCTTCGTTACGGCCCAGCGTGTCGCCCTTGTAGACCCACACCTTCACGCCGATGATGCCGTACGTGGTCTTCGCTTCCGACGTCGCGTAGTCGATATCCGCACGCAGCGTATGGAGGGGCACGCGACCTTCGCGATACCACTCGGTACGAGCGATTTCGATACCGTTCAGGCGGCCCGCGCTCATGATCTTGATGCCCTGGGCGCCAAGACGCATCGCGTTCTGCATCGCGCGCTTCATCGCGCGGCGGAACATGATCCGGCGCTCGAGCTGTTGCGTGATGGAGTCAGCGATCAGCTGAGCATCGGTTTCCGGCTTGCGGATCTCTTCGATGTTGACGTGAACCGGAACGCCCATGCGCTTCTGCAGTTCAGCCTTCAGCGATTCGATGTCCTCGCCCTTCTTGCCTATGACAACGCCCGGACGCGAGCTGTAAATCGTGATGCGCGCGTTCTTCGCCGGACGCTCGATGACGACGCGACCGACCGAAGCGTTCTTCAGCTTCTTCTTCAGGTATTCACGAACACCGATGTCTTCCTGCAACATCGCCGCGAAATTGTTGTTGTTCGCATACCAGCGCGAAGCCCAATTACGGCTGACGGCCAAACGGAAGCCAGTCGGATGAATTTTCTGTCCCATCGTATGGCTCCTTAATTCCCGACCGTCACAGTGATGTGACAGGATTGCTTCTCGATGCGGTTACCGCGACCCTTTGCGCGTGCGGTGAAACGCTTCAGCGAAGCAGCCTTGTCGACGTAGATGCTCGTGATCTTGAGCTCGTCGATATCGGCGCCTTCGTTGTGTTCCGCATTCGCGATCGCAGACAGCACGACCTTCTTGACGATACCCGCCGCCTTCTTCGGCGAGAACGTCAGAACGTTCAGCGCCTTGTCGACCGGCAAACCACGAATCTGGTCAGCCACAAGGCGCGTTTTCTGCGCCGAGATGCGGGCACCGCGATGAATTGCTTTCACTTCCATCTTGATAGCCCCTTATTTCTTGGCCTTCTTGTCGGCCGCGTGACCCTTGAACGTACGGGTCAGTGCGAACTCGCCAAGCTTGTGGCCGACCATGTTTTCCGTGACGTACACCGGAACGTGTTGACGGCCGTTGTGAACAGCGATCGTCAGACCGATGAAGTCCGGCAGAATCGTCGAACGACGCGACCAGGTCTTGATCGGCTTCTTGTCACGCGTCGATGCAGCCGCCTCAACCTTCTTCAGCAAATGAGCGTCGCAGAACGGACCTTTTTTAGCAGAACGTGTCATTGCCTACTCCTTAACGCTTGTGACGGCGCTGGACGATCATCGTCGTCGTGCGCTTGTTGCTGCGGGTGCGATAGCCCTTCGTCGGCGTGCCCCACGGGCTCACCGGATCGCGACCTGCTGCCGTGCGGCCTTCACCACCACCGTGCGGGTGATCGATCGGGTTCATTGCAACACCGCGCACCGTCGGACGGATACCGCGCCAGCGGTTTGCACCAGCCTTACCGATTTGACGGAGGCTATGCTCTTCGTTACCCACTTCGCCGATCGTCGCGCGGCACTCGACGTGCACGCGGCGGATTTCGCCCGAACGCAGACGCACTTGAGCGTAGACGCCTTCGCGAGCCAGCAGCATCGCCGACGTACCGGCCGAACGTGCGATTTGCGCACCCTTGCCCGGAAGCATTTCGATGCAGTGGATCGTGGTACCGACCGGGATGTTGCGGATCGGCAGGGTGTTGCCTGCGCGGATCGGCGCTTCCGAACCGGACATCAGCTGCGCGCCAACGGCCACGCCCTTCGGCGCGATGATGTAGCGACGCTCGCCGTCTGCGTACAGAACCAGCGCGATGTTCGCGCTACGGTTCGGGTCGTACTCGAGACGCTCGACCTTCGCCGGAATGCCGTCCTTGTTGCGACGGAAATCGACGATACGATAGTGCTGCTTGTGACCACCACCCTGGTGACGCGTGGTGATACGGCCGTTGTTGTTACGGCCCGCCGACTTGGATTGCGAGTCGAGCAGCGCCGCGTGCGGCTTGCCCTTGTGCAGATCCTTGTTGACGATCTTGACCATCGCGCGGCGACCCGGCGAGGTCGGCTTAACTTTCACGATTGCCATGATTACTTGGCCTCCGCTTCAAAGTTGATTTCCTGGCCGGGCTTCAGGCAGACGTACGCCTTCTTCACGTCCTTGCGCTTGCCGTTGAAGCGGCCAAAGCGCTTTGCCTTGCCCTTCGTGACGAGCACGTTGACGGAATTGACTTCGACCTTGAACAGCAGCTCGACAGCAGCCTTTACTTCCTGCTTCGTGGCGTCCGGCGCGACTTCGAACACGACTTGTTCGTTCTTTTCGGCAACCAGCGTCGCCTTTTCGGAGATCACCGGCGCGAGCAGAACTTGCATCAAACGATGATCGTTTTTGCGAACTTCGCTCATGACAGCAACTCCTCGATCTGAGCGACCGCAGCCTTCGTGATCAGAATCTTCTTGAAGTAGATCAGCGAGAGCGGGTCGGCGTAACGCGGCTCGACAACCGCCACGTGGGCCAGGTTGCGCGACGCGAGGTACAGGTTCTCGTCGACCGTATCGGTAATCACCAACACGGATTCGAGACCCATCGCCTTGAATTTTTCGGCCAACAGCTTGGTCTTCGGGGCTTCGAGCGCGAGGTCTTCGACCACGGCGATGCGGCCTTCGCGAGCCAGCTGCGAGAAGATCGAGCAGAGGCCTGCACGATGCATCTTCTTGTTGACCTTGTGCGAGAAGTTTTCTTCCGGCGAGTTCGGGAAAATGCGACCACCGCCACGCCACAACGGGCTCGACGACATACCGGCACGAGCGCGGCCCGTACCCTTCTGACGCCACGGCTTCTTGGTGGTGTGCTTGACCTGCTCGCGGTCCTTCTGCGCGCGGTTACCGCTACGTGCGTTCGCCTGATAAGCGACGACGACCTGGTGAATCAGGGCTTCGTTGTAATCGCGACCGAACACGACGTCCGATGCGTTCACGCCAGCGCCTTCCTGACCATTGGCATTCAGGAGCTTAAGTTCCATTATTTCGCTCCTTTCACAGCACGCGTCTTGACGGCCGGGGTCACGAAGACCTTGCCGCCCTTCGCACCCGGAACAGCACCGCGGACGAGCAGAAGATTACGCTCAGCGTCGATGCGGGCGATTTCGAGATTTTGAACCGTGACGGTGACGTCACCGAGGTGACCCGTCATGCGCTTACCCGGAAACACGCGACCCGGATCCTGCGCCATACCGATCGAACCCGGGACGTTGTGCGAACGCGAGTTACCGTGCGTTGCCCGGCCCGAGGCGAAGTTGTAGCGCTTGATCGTGCCGGCATAACCCTTACCGATCGACGTGCCTTGCACGTCAACCTTCTGGCCGACTTCGAAGATGTCCGTACCGATAACGGCGCCGTTCGACAGTTCGCCTGCCTTGGCCGTTTCGATATGGAATTCCTTGAGGATTTCACCGGCTTGAACGCCGGCTTTGGCGAGATGACCCGCCAGAGGCTTCGTCACGCGAGACGCGCGGCGAGCACCGAATGCAACCTGAACGGCGGTATAACCATCCGTTTCAACGGTCTTGATCTGCGTCACGCGGTTGTCCGACACGTCCAGCACGGTGACGGGGATCGAATCCCCTTCAGGCGTGAAGATACGGGTCATGCCAACCTTGCGACCTACGAGTCCAAGGCTCATCGTTTTCTCCATTCCCAACTGCGATTGGTCGGGGCTGATTTACAAATGCCGGCTTCGTTACGAGAAACTGGGGCGGCTTTCTTGCGTCTTTTTCGTGCGCATAGGCGCGAAAAGCCTTGGAGTATAACAAGGCTTTTCGAATCCCGCAAGCAATCAAAGACTTAGCACCTTCCGACGCGCCAGGAAGCGCGCCGGACATGCTTTTGGGATTTACTGCAGCTTGATCTCGACGTCGACGCCAGCCGGCAGATCGAGCTTCATCAACGCGTCGACGGTCTTGTCCGTCGGATCGACGATGTCCATCAGGCGCTGGTGGGTACGGATTTCGAGCTGGTCGCGCGAGGTCTTGTTGACGTGCGGCGAACGCAGGATGTCAAAACGCTGAATACGCGTGGGCAGCGGCACCGGGCCACGGACGATCGCGCCAGTCCGCTTCGCCGTATCGACGATTTCGGCTGCCGATTGATCGATCAGACGATAGTCGAAAGCCTTCAGACGAATGCGGATTTTCTGGTTTTGCATGACGATTCCTTGAAAAGAGCGAGGCGGTGTTGCACCGCACATTAGGCAAAAGAGCGTGGAACCGGACACTCGCTGAGGGCGAGCACCCGGCTCCAATCTGTACTTCAGTACTGCAACTTCAAATCGAGCGAATCGGAGATTTTACTCGATAATCTTTGCAACGACACCGGCGCCGACGGTACGGCCACCTTCGCGGATGGCGAAGCGCAGACCTTCTTCCATGGCGATCGGGGCGATCAGCTTGACCGTGATCGACACGTTGTCGCCCGGCATCACCATTTCCTTGTCCTTCGGCAGCTCGATCGAGCCCGTCACGTCCGTCGTACGGAAGTAGAACTGCGGACGGTAGTTGTTGAAGAACGGCGTGTGACGGCCGCCTTCGTCCTTGCTCAGCACGTACACTTCAGCCGTGAAGTGCGTGTGCGGCGTGATCGAACCCGGCTTGGCCAGAACCTGGCCGCGCTCCACGTCTTCACGCTTCGTGCCGCGCAGCAGGATACCGACGTTGTCGCCCGCCTGACCTTGGTCGAGCAGCTTGCGGAACATTTCCACGCCCGTGCAGGTCGTCTTCACCGTCGGCTTGATACCGACGATTTCGATTTCCTCGCCGACCTTGACCACACCGCGCTCGACGCGGCCCGTCACCACCGTGCCGCGACCCGAGATCGAGAACACGTCTTCCACCGGCATCAGGAACGAACCGTCAACTGCGCGCTCCGGCGTCGGGATGTACGAATCCAGCGCGTCGGCCAGGTTCATGATCGCCACTTCGCCCAGCTCGCCCTTGTCGCCTTCCAGCGCCAGCTTGGCCGAACCCTTGATGATCGGGGTGTCGTCGCCCGGGAAGTCGTACTTCGACAGAAGCTCACGCACTTCCATTTCGACGAGTTCGAGCAGCTCGGCGTCGTCCACCATGTCGCACTTGTTCAGGAACACGATGATGTACGGCACGCCAACCTGACGGGCCAGCAGGATGTGCTCACGCGTTTGCGGCATCGGGCCGTCAGCGGCCGAGCACACCAGGATGGCGCCGTCCATCTGCGCCGCGCCCGTGATCATGTTCTTCACATAGTCAGCGTGGCCCGGGCAGTCGACGTGTGCGTAGTGGCGGTTAGCCGTTTCGTACTCGACGTGCGCGGTGTTGATCGTGATACCACGCGCCTTTTCTTCCGGCGCCGCGTCGATCTGGTCGTACGCCTTCGCCTCGCCGCCGAACTTCTGCGTGAGAACCGTCGTGATCGCTGCCGTCAGCGTGGTCTTGCCGTGGTCAACGTGACCGATCGTACCCACGTTCACGTGCGGCTTGGTCCGCTCGAATTTACCTTTTGCCATGATTACCTTCTTTCAAAGTTTGGTTATCGGTTAAAGCTTGTGGCTTGCGCCGAATTACTTGCTTTTCGCGTTGATGATCGCGTCGGCGACGTTACGCGGAGCTTCGGCGTAGTGCTTGAACTCCATCGTGTACGTGGCGCGGCCTTGTGTCAGCGAACGCAGCGACGTCGAGTAGCCGAACATTTCCGACAGCGGCACTTCAGCGCGGACGATCTTGCCGCCGCCGACCATGTCTTCCATGCCCTGCACGATACCGCGACGGCCCGACAGGTCGCCCATCACGTTACCCATGTAGTCTTCCGGCGTTTCGACTTCCACAGCCATCATCGGTTCGAGGATGACCGGGCTCGCCTTGCGCATTGCTTCCTTGAAGGCCATCGAGCCGGCCATGCGGAACGCGTTTTCGTTCGAGTCCACGTCGTGATACGAACCGAACGTCAGGTGAACCTTCACGTCGACCACCGGGAAGCCCGCCAGCACGCCCGACTTCAGCGTTTCCTGGATACCCTTGTCCACGGCCGGGATGTATTCGCGCGGAATCACGCCGCCCTTGATCTCGTCCAGGAACTCGTAGCCCTTGCCCTGCTCGTTCGGCTCGAGCGTGATGACCGCGTGACCGTACTGGCCGCGACCACCCGACTGCTTGACGAACTTGCCGTCAACATCTGCAGCCGTCGTGCGAATGGTTTCGCGATACGCAACCTGCGGCTTGCCGACCGTTGCTTCCACGTTGAACTCGCGCTTCATGCGGTCGACGAGAATTTCGAGGTGGAGCTCGCCCATGCCCGAGATGATCGTCTGGCCCGATTCCTCGTCCGTTTGAACGCGGAAAGACGGGTCTTCCTGCGCGAGACGGTTCAGCGCCAGGCCCATCTTCTCCTGGTCAGCCTTGGTCTTCGGCTCCACAGCCTGCGAAATCACCGGCTCCGGGAAAATCATGCGTTCGAGCACGATCGGGTGCTGCGGATCGCACAGCGTGTCGCCGGTGGTCGCTTCCTTCAGGCCGACGGCCGCCGCAATGTCGCCCGCGCGCACTTCCTTGATTTCTTCGCGCTGGTTCGCGTGCATCTGCAGAATACGGCCCAGACGTTCCTTCTTGTCCTTGGTCGCGTTCAGCACGGTGTCACCGGAATTCACGACGCCAGAGTACACGCGGAAGAAGATCAGCTGACCGACAAACGGGTCCGTCATGATCTTGAACGCCAGCGCGGAGAACTTCTCGTCGTCGGCAGCACGGCGCTCGGCCTTCTCGCCGCTTTCGAGTTCGCCCGTAACCGGCGGAATGTCGACCGGCGACGGCAGGAAGTCGATCACAGCGTCGAGCATGCGCTGCACGCCCTTGTTCTTGAACGCGGTGCCGCAGAGCATCGGCTGGATTTCGCACGCGATCGTCCGGTCGCGGATCGCCTTGACGATTTCCGCTTCGGTCAGCTCTTCGCCGCCGAGATACTTTTCCATCAGCTCTTCGCTGGCTTCGGCAGCCGACTCGATCATCTTCTCGCGCCACTCGTTGCACGTATCGACGAGTTCAGCGGGAATCTCGACGTAGTCGAACTTCGTGCCCTGGGACGCTTCGTCCCAAATGATCGCCTTCATCTTCAGGAGATCAACCACGCCCTTGAAGTTTTCTTCCGAGCCGATCGGCACCACGACGGGAACCGGGTTCGCCTTCAGGCGGTTCTTCAACTGGTCGTAGACCTTGAAGAAGTTCGCGCCGGTACGGTCCATCTTGTTGACGAACGCGAGACGGGGAACCTTGTACTTATTAGCCTGACGCCACACGGTTTCCGACTGCGGCTGCACGCCGCCCACTGCACAGTAGACCATGCACGCGCCGTCGAGAACGCGCATCGAGCGCTCCACTTCGATCGTGAAGTCGACGTGCCCCGGGGTGTCGATGATGTTGATGCGGTGCTCGGGATAGTTGCCGCCCATGCCCTTCCAGAAGGCCGTAGTAGCAGCCGACGTGATGGTGATGCCGCGCTCCTGCTCCTGCTCCATCCAGTCCATCGTTGCTGCGCCGTCGTGAACTTCACCGATCTTGTGATTCACGCCCGTGTAGAACAGGATGCGCTCGGTCGTCGTCGTTTTGCCGGCGTCGATGTGAGCGCTGATACCGATATTGCGGTAGCGCTCGATAGGTGTCTTGCGAGCCACTTTCGATCCTTTTTCGGTCGACGCGCCTGCGAATGCGAGCGCGCCCTAACACAAACGGGCGAGGCGCCTGGAGTAGCGCACCCGCCCTGATTTTTCCGTTTGCTCTACGAGCGGGAGCTTAGAAACGGAAGTGCGAGAATGCCTTGTTGGCCTCTGCCATGCGGTGAACTTCATCGCGCTTCTTCATCGCGCCGCCACGGCCTTCAGCCGCTTCGGAGAGTTCACCTGCCAGGCGCAGGGCCATCGACTTTTCGCTGCGCTTCTTCGCGGCTTCACGCAACCAACGCATCGCCAATGCCATACGACGCGAGGGACGCACTTCGACCGGAACCTGATAGTTGGCACCACCAACGCGACGGCTCTTCACTTCGACCACCGGCTTCACGTTGTTGAGCGCAACCGTGAACACTTCCAGCGGGTCCTTGCCACCCTTGGTCTGGATCTGTTCAAAAGCGCCGTACACGATACGCTCGGCAACCGACTTCTTGCCGGAGAGCATCAGCACGTTCATGAACTTGGCTACATCTACGTTACCGAACTTCGGATCCGGCAACACTTCCCGCTTGGGGACTTCGCGACGACGCGGCATGATTCTTCCTTTACTTTTTCAGTTGGAGCTGATTCTCAACTCCGCGGCCACCAACAAACCCGATCCATCTATTCGACTAAACCAGCTTGGCCGGGTGACCACTTACTCGACAGCACCGGCGCTTCCGGCACCACCGCCTTAACCGCCTTGCGGCGACCTGATTCCTGATTCTTACTTCCGACCGCGACTTACTTGCCGGCCTTCGCGCGCTTCGCACCGTACTTCGAGCGAGCTTGCTTACGATCCTTGACGCCCTGGGTATCCAGCGAGCCGCGAACCATGTGGTAACGCACACCCGGCAAGTCCTTCACACGGCCGCCGCGGATCAGCACAACCGAGTGCTCTTGCAGGTTGTGGCCTTCACCGCCGATGTACGAAATGACTTCGAAGCCGTTCGTCAGACGAACCTTGGCGACTTTACGGAGTGCCGAGTTCGGCTTCTTCGGCGTCGTGGTGTACACGCGAGTGCACACGCCACGACGCTGAGGGCAGTCCTGCAGGGCCGGCGACTTGCTTTTCGTCGTTTCCGACGCGCGGCCTTTGCGAACCAGTTGATTGATGGTTGGCATTGTTTAATCCTAAAAATGAACAAAATCCGCGAAACTCTTTCGGGCAAAGCGAAAAGAGCTACGCGTTTGACTATCTCGCCGATGAATTCCGCCATTCACACCCGGCGCTGAGCCAGGCCCAAAGTCGGACCGCGAACGAGAACCAAGCATGATATTCCGAAAATCGCAATCGGGTCAATAGGTTGCGATGATTTCGAGGCTTTTCGCAAGCCAGACATCAGTCGGAGCCGACAACGGCGAGCAATTCGTCGCCGAAGCGCTCCAACTTGCGCACGCCGATCCCGGGAATGTGGCGCAGATCGTCGATCGTGTCGGGATCGCTGCGGACGATCTCGGCGAGCGTGGCATCGTGGAAGATGACGTAGGCCGGCACGCCGTCGCTCTTCGCGGTCTCTGCGCGCCAGGCGCGCAGGCGCTCCCAACGCGCCCTTTCGCGTGCCGACATGCCGGCGGTCGGATCCGCGCGTTCACCAGTACGGCTGGAGGACTGGCGCGCCCGAGTCGGCTTCACATACTTGCGCAGCGTGACTTGCTCTTCGCCCTTCAGCACGGGCTTGCTGGCGTCGGTCAGCACGAGCGCGCCGAAACCGTCGTGATCGACAGCGAGATAGCCGAACGCGACGAGTTGCCGGAACACGGCGCGCCATTCGGGTTCGGAGAGCGCGGCGCCGACGCCGAAGGTCGATATCTTCTCGTGTCCGCGCTGCAGGACTTTCTCACTGCGGGTACCACGAAGGATGTCGATGAGATGGCCCGCGCCGAAATGGAACCCGCTCGCTTTCTGCGCACGATACACGCACGACAGCGCCATTTGCGCTTCGCGGGTGGCATCGAATGACGCGGGCGGCTCGAGACATGTATCGCAGTTGCCGCACGGCTTGCTCGTCTCGCCAAAATACGCGAGGAGGCGCACGCGACGACAGGACGCCGCCTCACACAGACCCAGCAAGGCATCGAGCTTGCCGCTCTGCACGCGCTTGTGTGCGTCGTCAGCCTCGGATTCGTCGATCATCTTGCGCTGTTGCACGACGTCGCCCAGCCCGTACGCCATCCATGCGTTCGCCGGCAGACCGTCGCGGCCGGCGCGGCCCGTCTCCTGGTAATAGCCTTCGACGCTCTTGGGCAAATCCAGATGCGCGACGAAGCGGACATCCGGTTTATCGATGCCCATGCCGAACGCGATCGTCGCGCACATGACGATGCCTTCCTCGCGCTGAAACATCTCCTGATGCTTCTGGCGCGTCTCGAACTCCATGCCCGCGTGGTAAGGCAGCGCGCGGATGCCCTGGCCTTTCAGCCAGTCCGCGGTTTCTTCGACTTTCCGCCGCGACAGGCAATACACGACGCCCGCATCGGTCGTGCCGTCCTTGTTCGTATGCTCGGCGCGGATGAAATCGAGCAGTTGCGAACGCGCGTTGTCCTTCTCGACGATCCGATAGCGAATGTTCGGCCGATCGAAGCTGGAAACGAATATGCGCGCATCGTCCAGCGCGAGCCGATGGACGATCTCATCGCGCGTGATCGCATCGGCAGTCGCGGTGAGCGCGATCCGCGGCACATCCGGAAACCGCTCGTGCAGCACGGAAAGCTGGATGTACTCAGGACGGAAATCGTGCCCCCATTGCGACACGCAATGCGCTTCGTCGATGGCGAAAAGTCCGACGCGCGCGCGCTCGAGCAGTTCGAGAAAGCGCGGCGTCATCAGGCGTTCGGGTGCGACGTAAAGGAGATCGATGTCGCCTTCGCGCAGCGCCCGCTCGGTGGCCGCGGCCTCCGCGCCCGACAAAGTCGAATTCAGATATGCGGCGCGCACGCCGACTTCCGTCAGAGCCGCGACCTGGTCCTGCATCAGCGCGATCAATGGCGACACCACGATACCCGCGCCGAGCCCGGCCTCGCTGCGCACGAGCGAGGGAATCTGGTAGCACAGCGACTTGCCGCCGCCCGTCGGCATCAGCACGAGCGAATCGCCGCCGTTCGCGACATGCTCGACGATCTCCGCCTGTTGTCCGCGAAATGCGGGATAGCCGAAGATTTCGTTGAGTATTTCGAGCGACCGAGCCATGGAAGAGGGATGTGCACTGCAACGTGAGAGATAACGAATTCTACCAACGCATCCGCGCGCGCCGAGGCGCAGGAATATGTTGTTAGCCGAATGGCAGAGGCAAAAAAAAACCGCTCAGCCGAAGCTGAGCGGTTCGTGGCTACTACAGCGAAAGACGCTTACTCGTTGGTATGCGGCTGCTGCTCCGCTGCCGGGGTTTCCGGCGTACCAAAGTCGAATGCCTCTTCGGCCGCGATCTGGTCGAAACGCTCGCGATCCGACGACTCCTTCGCCTTGCGTGCCTTGTGGAACGCGAGACCCGTACCAGCCGGAATCAGACGGCCGACGATCACGTTTTCCTTCAGGCCACGCAGATCATCGCGCTTGCCCATGATCGCCGCTTCGGTCAGCACGCGGGTCGTTTCCTGGAACGATGCCGCCGAGATGAACGAGTCGGTCGACAGCGATGCCTTCGTGATACCGAGCAGCACGTTGTCGTACGTCGCCGGACGCTTGTCTTCCGCGATCATCTTGTCGTTCTCGTCCAGCATGTCCGAACGTTCGACCTGCTCGCCCGGAATGAAGCGCGTATCGCCGTTGTCGACGATCTGCACACGACGCAGCATCTGACGCACGATCACTTCGATGTGCTTGTCGTTGATCTTCACGCCCTGCAGACGGTACACGTCCTGCACTTCGTCCACGATGTAGCGCGACAACGCCTCGATACCCTGCAGACGCAGGATGTCGTGCGGATCGGCAGGACCGTCGACGATCATTTCGCCCTTGTTGACGACCTGACCATCGTGCACCAGCACCTGCTTTTCCTTCGCGATCAGGAACTCGTGCTGATTGCCCTCGAGATCCGTGATGACGAGACGCTGCTTGCCCTTCGTGTCCTTACCGAACGACGTCGTGCCCGTGACTTCCGCGAGAATACCCGCGTCCTTCGGCGAGCGCGCTTCGAACAGTTCGGCCACGCGCGGCAGACCACCGGTAATGTCACGCGTCTTCTGCGCTTCAACCGGGATACGCGCCAGCACTTCACCGACCTGCACTTGCTGACCATCCTTCACGGTGATCAGTGCGCCGACCTGGAAGCCGATCTGCACCGAATGCTCGGTGTTCGGGATCTTCACTTCCTCGCCGTTCGCGTCGAGCAGTTTCACCTGCGGGCGCACGCTCTTCGACGCTTGCGAGCCGCGACGCTTCACGTCGATCACGACCAGGGTCGAAAGACCAGTCACGTCGTCGATCTGCTTCGCAACGGTCACGCCTTCCTCGACGTTTTCGAACTTCACCGTACCGCCCCACTCGGTGATGATCGGACGCGTCAGCGGATCCCATTGAGCCAGTTGCGCACCGGCCTTGATCTGCGCGCCGTCGAGTTGCAGCAGCGTCGCGCCGTACGGAACCTTGTGACGCTCACGCTCGCGACCGAAGTCGTCCGCGATGATCGCCTCGCCCGAACGCGAGATGACGACCTGCTCGCCCTTCGCGTTGGTGACGTAACGCATCGTCGCCGTGAAGCGCACCGTACCGTTCGACTTCGCTTCGACCGTCGAAGCAACCGCCGCACGCGATGCCGCACCACCGATGTGGAACGTACGCATCGTCAGCTGCGTGCCCGGCTCACCGATCGACTGCGCAGCGATCACGCCCACTGCCTCACCGACGTTCACGCGCGAACCGCGGCCGAGGTCACGGCCGTAGCACGCGGCGCACAGGCCATAGCGCGTTTCGCAGGTCAGCGGCGTGCGCACGCGCACTTCGTCGATGCCGAGGCGTTCGATTTCCTCGACCGCGTCTTCGTCGAGCAGATCGCCCGACGCGTACAGCGTTTCCTGCGTTTCCGGATTGACGACGTCCGCCACCGCGACACGACCGAGAATACGGTCACGCAGCGCTTCGACGACTTCACCGCCTTCGACCAACGCCTTCATCGCCACGCCGTTCGAGGTGCCGCAATCGTCTTCGACGACGACCAAGTCCTGCGTCACATCGACGAGACGACGCGTCAGGTAGCCCGAGTTCGCAGTCTTCAGTGCCGTATCCGCCAGACCCTTACGAGCGCCGTGCGTCGAGATGAAGTACTGCAACACGTTCAGACCTTCGCGGAAGTTCGCGGTGATCGGCGTCTCGATAATCGAGCCGTCCGGCTTCGCCATCAGGCCGCGCATACCCGCGAGCTGACGAATCTGCACCGCGGAACCACGAGCGCCCGAGTCGGCCATCATGTAGATGGAGTTGAACGACTCCTGCTTCGTTTCGTTGCCGTCACGGTCGGTGACGGGTTCCGTCGCGAGCTGCTCCATCATCGCCTTGCCGACGCTTTCCGACGTCGCCGACCAGATGTCGACCACGTTGTTATAGCGTTCCTGCGCGGTGACGAGACCCGACATGTACTGACGGTCGTACTCCTTCACCTTCTTCGCAGCGTCGCCGACGATCGTCTCTTTCTGCGGCGGCACGAGCATGTCGTCCACGCAGATCGAGATACCGGCGCGCGTTGCGAGGCGGAAGCCCATCTGCATCAGCTGGTCGGCGAAGATCACCGTCTCGCGCAGACCGCACTTGCGGAACGCCGTGTTGATCAGGCGCGAGATTTCCTTCTTCTTCAGCGGCTTGTTCAGCACCGAGAACGGCAGACCCGGCGGCAGAATCTCCGACAGGATCGAACGGCCGACCGTGGTCGCGTACAGCGAGATCTTCGGCACGAACGCCGGCGCGCCTTCGCTCGTGTCCTCGTTCGCCACCATTTCGGTGATACGCACGTTGACGCGCGAAGCCAGCTCGACTTCCTTGTTTTCGTACGCGCGGATCACCTCCGACACGCCCGTGAACGTCATGCCTTCGCCCTTGCCGTTGATCGCTTCACGCGACGCGTAGTAAAGGCCCAGCACGATATCCTGCGACGGCACGATCGACGGATCGCCGTTCGCCGGGAACAGGACGTTGTTCGACGCCAGCATCAGCGTGCGCGCTTCCATCTGCGCTTCGAGCGACAGCGGCACGTGAACGGCCATCTGGTCACCGTCGAAGTCGGCGTTGAACGCCGCGCAGACGAGCGGGTGCAGCTGAATCGCCTTGCCTTCGATCAGCACGGGCTCGAACGCCTGAATACCGAGACGGTGAAGCGTAGGCGCACGGTTCAGCATCACCGGATGCTCGCGGATCACCTCTTCGAGGATGTCCCACACCACCGGCGTCTGGTTCTCGACTTCCTTCTTCGCGGCCTTGATGGTCGTCGCGACGCCCATCACTTCCAGCTTGTTGAAGATGAAAGGCTTGAACAGTTCGAGCGCCATCAGCTTCGGCAGACCGCACTGATGCAGCTTGAGCGTCGGACCCACCACGATCACCGAACGGCCGGAGTAGTCGACGCGCTTACCGAGCAGGTTCTGACGGAAACGACCGCCCTTACCCTTGATCATGTCGGCGAGCGACTTCAGCGGACGCTTGTTCGCGCCGGTCATCGCCTTGCCGCGACGGCCGTTGTCGAGCAGCGAATCGACGGCTTCCTGCAGCATCCGCTTTTCGTTGCGGACGATGATTTCAGGCGCCTTCAGTTCGAGCAGACGCTTCAACCGGTTGTTACGGTTGATCACGCGGCGATACAGGTCGTTCAGATCCGACGTCGCGAAACGGCCGCCATCCAGCGGCACCAGCGGACGCAGTTCCGGCGGCAGCACCGGCAGCACTTCGAGCACCATCCAGTCAGGCTTGATGCCCGAGCGTTGGAAAGCCTCGAGCACCTTCAGGCGCTTCGCGTACTTCTTGATCTTCGCTTCCGAACCCGTGTTCTTGAGTTCGGTGCGCAGCATTTCGACCTGTTCGTCGATGTTGATCGCGCGCAGCAGCTCGCGAACGCCTTCCGCACCCATTTCGGCACGGAATTCGTCACCGTACTCTTCGACCTTGTTGTAGTAATCCTCTTCCGTCATGATCTGCCGCGCTTTCAGCGGCGTCATGCCCGGATCGATCACCACATAGGCTTCGAAGTACAGCACGCGCTCGATGTCGCGCAGCGTCATGTCGAGCACCATGCCCAGACGCGACGGCAACGACTTCAGGAACCAGATGTGCGCAACCGGCGAGGCCAGTTCGATGTGGCCCATCCGCTCACGACGCACCTTCGCCAGCGTCACTTCGACGCCGCACTTCTCGCAGATCACGCCGCGGTGCTTCAGGCGCTTGTACTTGCCGCAAAGGCATTCGTAGTCCTTGATCGGACCAAAAATCTTCGCGCAGAACAGACCATCCCGCTCCGGCTTGAACGTGCGGTAGTTGATGGTCTCAGGCTTCTTCACTTCGCCGAACGACCAAGAACGAATCTTGTCGGGCGACGCGAGGCCGATCTTGATCGCATCAAAAACTTCTTCTTGTTGGACTTGCTTGAATAGATCGAGCAGAGCTTTCATTGCTTTCTCTCCGTAGTCCGATTAATTGCGGTCCAGATCGATATCAATACCGAGCGAGCGGATTTCCTTCACCAGCACATTGAAGGATTCCGGCATGCCCGCGTCGATCACGTGATCGCCCTTGACGAGGTTCTCATAAACCTTCGTCCGGCCCGTCACGTCGTCCGACTTGACCGTCAGCATTTCCTGTAGCACGTACGACGCGCCATACGCCTCGAGCGCCCACACTTCCATCTCACCGAAGCGCTGACCACCGAACTGTGCCTTACCACCCAGCGGCTGCTGCGTGACGAGCGAGTACGGACCGGTCGAACGTGCGTGCATCTTGTCATCGACCAGGTGGTGCAGCTTCAGGTAGTGCATGTAGCCGACCGTGACCGTGCGCTCGAATGCCTCGCCGGTGCGGCCGTCGTACAGCGTGACCTGGTTCTTCGACGGCGTCATGCCGAGGTTCGTTGCGATCTCGTCCGGGTAGGCCAGATCCAGCGCGCGCGACATTTCGTCTTCCGTCGCACCGTCGAACACCGGCGTCGCGAACGGCACGCCCTCGCGCAGGTTCTTCGCCAGTTCGACGATCTCGTCGTCGGAGAAGCTTTCCAGCTCTTCCTTGCGGCCCGACTCGTTGTAGATCTGCGTTAGGAACTGACGCAGTTCTTCGACCTTCGCCTGACGCTGCATCATTTCGCCGATACGCCAGCCGAGACCCTTCGCGGCCCAGCCCAGATGCACTTCGAGAATCTGACCCACGTTCATCCGCGACGGCACGCCGAGCGGATTCAGCACGACGTCGGCCGGACGGCCATCGGCCATGTACGGCATGTCTTCGATCGGCACGATCTTCGACACGACACCCTTGTTACCGTGACGACCCGCCATCTTGTCGCCAGGCTGCAGGCGACGCTTAACGGCGAGATACACCTTGACCATCTTCAGCACGCCCGGCGGCAGTTCGTCGCCTTGCGTGAGCTTCTTGCGCTTCTCTTCGAACGCGAGGTCGAACTGGTGACGCTTTTGCTCGATCGAGTCCTTGATCGCTTCCAGTTGTGCCGCTGCTTCTTCGTCCGCGAGACGGATGTCGAACCAGTGGTAGTGGTCGAGATCTTCGAGGTAAGCGAGGTCGATCTTCGTGCCCTTCGCGAGCTTCTTCGGACCGCCGTTCGCGACCTTGCCGTTCAGCATGCGCGCGAGACGCTGGAACGCGTCGCCTTCCACGATACGAAGCTGGTCGTTCAGGTCGAGGCGATAGCGCTTCAGTTCATCGTCGATGATCTGTTGCGCGCGCTTGTCCCGCGTGATGCCTTCGCGCGTGAACACCTGCACGTCGATGACCGTGCCGCTCATGCCCGACGGCACGCGCAGCGACGTGTCCTTCACGTCCGATGCCTTCTCACCGAAGATCGCGCGCAGCAGCTTTTCTTCCGGCGTCAGCTGGGTTTCGCCCTTCGGCGTGACCTTGCCGACCAGCACGTCGCCCGCTTCGACTTCCGCGCCGATATACACGATGCCCGACTCGTCGAGACGGCCAAGCTGCACTTCCGCGAGGTTCGAAATGTCGCGCGTGATTTCTTCCGGTCCGAGCTTCGTGTCGCGAGCAACGACGTTCAGTTCTTCGATGTGGATCGACGTGTAGCGATCGTCCGCAACGACCTTTTCCGAGATCAGGATCGAGTCTTCGAAGTTGTAGCCGTTCCACGGCATGAACGCGACCAGCATGTTCTGGCCGAGCGCGAGCTCGCCCAGATCCGTCGAGGCGCCGTCGGCCAGCACGTCGCCGCGCGAGACCTTGTCGCCCACCTTTGCGATCGGACGCTGGTTGATGTTCGTGTTCTGGTTCGAACGCGTGTACTTGATCAGGTTGTAGATGTCCACGCCGACGTCGCCGGCAACGGCTTCATCGTCGTTCACGCGAATCACGATACGGCCCGCGTCGACGTAATCCACCACGCCACCGCGCAGCGCCTGCACGGTCGTACCCGAGTCGACCGCCACCGTGCGTTCGATGCCCGTACCGACGACCGGCTTTTCCGGACGCAGACACGGCACGGCCTGACGCTGCATGTTCGAGCCCATCAACGCGCGGTTCGCGTCGTCGTGCTCGAGGAACGGAATCAGCGATGCAGCCACCGACACGATCTGCGACGGCGCCACGTCCATGTACTGGATGCGATCCGGCGTGACCATCAGCGTTTCGCCCGCTTCACGCGACGACACGAGTTCGTCGGTCAGCGTTCCGTCGTCGGCCACTGCCGCGTTCGCCTGAGCGATCACGTAACGGCCTTCTTCGATTGCCGACAGATAGTCGATCTGGTCGGTCACCTTGCTGTCCACGACCTTGCGGTACGGCGTTTCGAGGAAGCCGTATTCGTTCAGGTGCGCATACAGCGCGAGCGAGTTGATCAGACCGATGTTCGGACCTTCCGGCGTTTCGATCGGGCACACCCGGCCGTAGTGCGTCGGGTGCACGTCGCGGACTTCGAAGCCCGCGCGCTCGCGCGTCAGACCGCCCGGGCCCAGTGCGGATACACGACGCTTGTGCGTGATTTCCGACAGCGGGTTAGTTTGGTCCATGAACTGCGAGAGCTGCGACGAACCGAAAAACTCGCGGATCGCCGAGGAAATCGGCTTCGAGTTGATCAGATCGTGGGGCATCAGGTTTTCGCTCTCGGCCTGGCCGAGGCGTTCCTTCACGGCGCGCTCCACGCGCACGAGACCTGCACGGAACTGGTTCTCCGCGAGCTCGCCGACGCAACGCACACGACGATTGCCCAAGTGGTCGATGTCGTCCACTTCGCCCTTGCCGTTACGCAACTCGACGAGGATCTTGATCGTCGCGAGGATGTCGTCGTCCTGCAGCGTCATCGGGCCAACGATTTCGTCACGGCCGACACGGCGGTTGAACTTCATACGGCCGACCTTCGACAGATCGTACGCATCTTCGCTGTAGAACAGACGGTTGAACAGCGCCTCGACCGCTTCTTCGGTCGGCGGCTCGCCCGGGCGCATCATGCGATAGATCGCGATGCGGGCGGCCATCTTGTCGGCGGTTTCGTCGATACGCAGCGTCGACGAGATATACGGCCCCTGGTCCAGGTCGTTCGTGTAGAGCGTCTGGATGTCCTTGACCTTCGCCTCGCGCAGCTTCTCGAGAACCGTTTCGGTGATTTCCTCGTTGGCGTTCGCGATCACTTCGCCCGTTTCCGGATCGATCACGTTCTTCGCCAGCACGCGGCCGAGCAGGTACTCTTCCGGCACCGAGATGAACTTCGTCTTGGCGTTTTCGAGGTCGCGAATATGCTTCGCGTTGATCCGCTTGTCCTTCGTGACAATGACGTTGCCGTCGCGGTCCTGGATGTCGAAACGCGCGACTTCACCGCGCAGGCGCTCGGGAACAAATTCCATTTGCGCGCCTTCGCTCATCAGGCCGAAGTTGTCGAACACGAAGAAGTTCGCGAGGATCTGCTCCGGCGTCATGCCGATCGCTTTCAGCAGAATCGTCACCGGCATCTTGCGACGACGGTCGACGCGGAAGTAAAGCACGTCCTTCGGGTCGAATTCGAAGTCGAGCCACGAACCGCGGTAAGGAATGATGCGCGCCGAGAACAACAGCTTGCCGGAGCTGTGCGTCTTGCCCTTGTCGTGCTCGAAAAACACGCCAGGCGAACGGTGGAGCTGCGACACGATCACGCGCTCCGTTCCGTTGATGACGAACGAACCCGTCGGCGTCATGAGCGGAATTTCGCCCATGTACACTTCCTGTTCCTTCACTTCCTTGACGACCGGCTTGCTCGGCGACTCCTTGTCGAGCAGAACCAGACGCACTTTCGCGCGCAGAGCCGAGCAGTACGTCAGGCCGCGCTGCTGGCATTCCTTGATGTTGAATGCGGGCGATGACAGCATGTAGCTGACGAACTCGAGCCGCGCGAAACCGTTGTGCGAGACAATCGGGAAAACAGAGGTGAACGCAGCCTGCAAGCCTTCCGACTTGCGCTGCGAGGACGACGTGTCTGCTTGCAGAAACGTCTGGAATGATTCAAGCTGGGTCGCCAGCAAAAAGGGAACTTGGTGAACGATGGGGCGCTTCGCGAAACTCTTGCGAATACGCTTCTTCTCGGTGAAGGAATATTGCATACGATCTCCGAATCACGGCGGGCGTTACCGAGGCGGGATACCTCGATGTCACAGCCCGGTGTTCACCGACTGAGACCCGCGCACGTGCCCGGGAGGACGCGCGAGCCTAGAAGCTTGGTGGTTGGCCGCTACCAACCGCTGGCTGACGGCAGCGGATGCCTGTGTTTCCCGCTACCCGACCAAACTTGCCTTCTGCAGTCGCTTCAGAAGACAAAGAGAACAATCGGAAAAATCTGCCGCTCCGAACGTTTTCTTTGGCTTCTGTGGAGACTTTCATGCTTGCCGACAAGCACAAAAACTGCGTCCCCACAAAGCACAAAAAGGCCGGCGGTGGAAAACCGCCAGCCTTCGCATAGCGCAATGAAACTTACTTGATTTCAGCCTTCGCGCCTGCGTCTTCCAGCTTCTTCTTGGCTTCTTCAGCAGCAGCCTTGGGCACCGCTTCCTTGATGGGCTTCGGTGCGCCGTCGACCAGATCCTTCGCTTCCTTCAGGCCGAGACCCGTCAGTTCACGAACTGCCTTGATCACGGAAACCTTGTTCGCGCCTGCTTCGAGCAGGTTGACCGTGAACTCGGTTTGCTCTTCGACTGCAGCAGCTGCGCCGCCACCTGCCGGGCCAGCAACTGCGACAGCAGCAGCCGACACGCCAAACTTCTCTTCGAACGCCTTGACCAGTTCGTTCAGTTCGAGAACCGACATCGAGCCAACGGCTTCCAGGATGTCTTCTTTTGCGATTGCCATTTGAAATACTCCTAAATTGAATTCGGATCGAGCTAGCGATCTAGCTAATACCTAACTGAGCAACTGGTGCCCAAGCGTGTGCGTTACGCAGCTTCGCCTTGCTTCTTCTCAGCGAGCGCGGCCAGGGCGCGCGCAAAGCCGGAAACAGGCGCTTGCATGACGAACAGCAGCTTGGAGAGCAGTTCTTCGCGGCTCGGAATGTTGGCCAGCGCTTGCACGCCTGCCTTGTCCATTACCTTGCCTTCGTAGGAACCAGCCTTGATGATCAACTTGTCATTGCCCTTACCGAAGTCGTTGACGACCTTGGCAGCGGCAATGGCATCTTCCGAGATGCCGTAGATCAGAGGACCGGTCATCTGCTCAGCCAGCGGAGCGAACGGCGTACCTTCCACGGCGCGACGCGCCAGCGTGTTTTTCAACACGCGCAGATACACCTGTTGCTCACGCGCTTTCGCGCGCAGCTTGGTCAGATCGCCAACCGTGATCCCACGATACTCAGCGAGCACCATCGTCTGAGCCTTCGCGACTTGCGCGGCGACTTCAGCGACGACTGCCTGCTTATCTTCTTTGTTCAGTGGCACGGTTAAACCTCCAGATTCGATGCACTCGGGCCACAACCCTCATGCACCACGTTCGACAACGGCGTCCGACTGTTAGGAGTATTTCGATCGATTGGTGATCATTCAGGATGATCGACAACCGACTTCAACCACTGCAAAACTGTTTCGGGTTCGCCATCTGCGTTGGCTTGAATTAAGGCAATGCCTGCCTGCTGCACCACCACCAACGGTCTTTGACAACCGGTTGCTCGACTCGATATTGCAGTCTCGCAACCGCCCAAAGCCCTTTTTGAAGCGCGATCAGCCGATCGCGCCCGAAATTGTTACTGTTGTGCCAGCGTTGCTTGATCCACGCGAACGCCAACGCCCATCGTGCTCGACACGGCGATCTTGCGCAGGTACACGCCTTTGCTCGTCGCCGGCTTTGCCTTTTGCAGCGCTTCGATCAGCGCCGACAGGTTCTGACGCAGCGATGCCGGCTCGAACGATGCGCGACCGATCGTGCCATGGATGATACCGGCCTTGTCGACGCGGAACTGCACCTGACCGGCCTTTGCGTTCTTGACCGCTTGAGCGACATCCGGCGTAACCGTGCCAACCTTCGGGTTCGGCATCAGGCCACGCGGACCGAGGATCTGACCCAGCGTGCCGACGACACGCATCGTGTCCGGCGAAGCGATCACGACGTCGAAGTTCAGATTGCCAGCCTTGACTTGCTCGGCGAGGTCTTCCATGCCGACCACGTCCGCGCCAGCTGCGCGAGCCTGTTCGGCCTTGTCGCCTTGAGCGAACACCGCCACGCGAACCGACTTGCCGGTACCAGCCGGAAGAACGACGGAGCCACGAACGACCTGGTCCGACTTCTTCGCGTCGATGCCGAGCTGAACGGCGACGTCGATCGATTCATCGAACTTCGCGCTCGCGCACTCTTTCACGAGAGCCAGTGCGTCGTCGATTGCGTACAGTTTCTGACGATCTACCTTGGTCGCGAATGCCTGAAGGCGCTTAGAAAGCTTAGCCATTTACACGCCCTCCACAGTGATGCCCATCGAACGCGCGCTGCCGGCGATCGTGCGCACGGCTGCATCCAGATCAGCTGCCGTAAGATCCGGCATCTTGGTCTTCGCGATTTCTTCCGCTTGAGCGCGGGTAATGTTGCCCACCTTGTCGGTGTGCGGCTTGCTCGAACCCTTTTGCACGGCGGCTGCCTTCTTGATCAGAACGGTTGCCGGCGGCGTCTTCATGATGAAGGTGAAGCTCTTGTCCGCGAATGCCGTGATGACGACCGGCACCGGCAGACCCGGCTCCATACCTTGAGTCTGCGCGTTGAACGCCTTGCAGAACTCCATGATGTTCAGGCCGCGCTGGCCCAGTGCCGGACCGACCGGCGGCGACGGGTTGGCTTTACCTGCAGGAATCTGCAGTTTAATAAAGCCGATAATTTTCTTTGCCATGTTGAAACCTCTGCTGAACGCGTGAGCGTTCGGTGAGTGATAGCGCGTGTTCGACGGTGCCGCCTACTGACGCTCCTCAACGGCCATACCGCGGACCGTAAGCGCGAATCGCGCGATGACCCGAAAGCCACGCGCGATGTATTCGATTAAAGCTTTTCGACCTGGCCAAACTCGAGTTCGACCGGTGTCGATCGCCCGAAAATCGTGACGGAAACACGGACTCGGGACTTTTCGTAGTTCACTTCTTCGACGTTGCCATTGAAGTCGGTGAATGGACCTTCCTTCACGCGGACCATCTCGCCTACCTCGAACAGCGTCTTCGGCCGCGGCTTCTCGACGCCTTCCTGCATCTGCGACATGATCTTTTCGACTTCACGTGGCGAGATAGGACTTGGGCGGTTGCGCGCACCGCCGACAAAACCAGTGACCTTGGCCGTGTTCTTTACCAGGTGCCACGTTTCGTCCGTCATTTCCATTTCAACCAGGACGTAGCCCGGGAAAAAACGACGCTCGGTGACCGACTTATGACCACCTTTTACCTCTACGACTTCTTCGGTCGGCACAAGAATCTGACCGAACTGATCTTGCATGCCTGCACGCTCAATGCGCTCTTGAAGCGCGCGTTGCACGCTCTTCTCCATGCCGGAGTAGGCGTGCACCACATACCAACGCTTTCCACTCGGGGATGCCGGAGTATCGCTCATATCATTTCCAACCCAGAATCGCCGAGAAAATCACCCACTCAATCGACTTATCACTAAGCCAAAGGAAAATGGCCATGATCAGAACAAACGCGAAGACCACTAGAGTTGTCTGGGTAGCCTCCTTGCGAGTCGGCCAGACAACCTTGCGGACTTCCTTGTACGAGTCTTTGGCGAACGCAATGAACCCTTTGCCCGGCGCAGAGAGAAGACCGACTGCGACACCCGCGATGACACCAACAGCAAGCGCTGCGCCGCGGACGTACCATTCTTGGCCTGAGAGCCAGAAGAACCCGACGAACCCGGCCAAGACCAACAATACGCCCGCCACCAACATCAACTTGTCGCCGGAAGTATTTACAGTTTCGACGGAAGGATTCGCCATAACACCTTAAGCAGCGCCACTTGGCGCAAGAATTTGGCAGGGGCAGAGGGAATCGAACCCCCAACCTTCGGTTTTGGAGACCGACGCTCTGCCAGTTGAGCTATACCCCTAAACCATTTGGGGCCGGCGGACTTCGCCGACCCCGAAACCGCTAATTACCGAGAAGATCTCTGGCTCTTACTCGATAATCTTTGCAACGACACCGGCGCCGACGGTACGGCCACCTTCGCGGATGGCGAAGCGCAGACCTTCTTCCATGGCGATCGGGGCGATCAGCTTGACCGTGATCGACACGTTGTCGCCCGGCATCACCATTTCCTTGTCCTTCGGCAGCTCGATCGAGCCCGTCACGTCCGTCGTACGGAAGTAGAACTGCGGACGGTAGTTGTTGAAGAACGGCGTGTGACGGCCGCCTTCGTCCTTGCTCAGCACGTACACTTCAGCCGTGAAGTGCGTGTGCGGCGTGATCGAACCCGGCTTGGCCAGAACCTGGCCGCGCTCCACGTCTTCACGCTTCGTGCCGCGCAGCAGGATACCGACGTTGTCGCCCGCCTGACCTTGGTCGAGCAGCTTGCGGAACATTTCCACGCCCGTGCAGGTCGTCTTCACCGTCGGCTTGATACCGACGATTTCGATTTCCTCGCCGACCTTGACCACACCGCGCTCGACGCGGCCCGTCACCACCGTGCCGCGACCCGAGATCGAGAACACGTCTTCCACCGGCATCAGGAACGAACCGTCAACTGCGCGCTCCGGCGTCGGGATGTACGAATCCAGCGCGTCGGCCAGGTTCATGATCGCCACTTCGCCCAGCTCGCCCTTGTCGCCTTCCAGCGCCAGCTTGGCCGAACCCTTGATGATCGGGGTGTCGTCGCCCGGGAAGTCGTACTTCGACAGAAGCTCACGCACTTCCATTTCGACGAGTTCGAGCAGCTCGGCGTCGTCCACCATGTCGCACTTGTTCAGGAACACGATGATGTACGGCACGCCAACCTGACGGGCCAGCAGGATGTGCTCACGCGTTTGCGGCATCGGGCCGTCAGCGGCCGAGCACACCAGGATGGCGCCGTCCATCTGCGCCGCGCCCGTGATCATGTTCTTCACATAGTCAGCGTGGCCCGGGCAGTCGACGTGTGCGTAGTGGCGGTTAGCCGTTTCGTACTCGACGTGCGCGGTGTTGATCGTGATACCACGCGCCTTTTCTTCCGGCGCCGCGTCGATCTGGTCGTACGCCTTCGCCTCGCCGCCGAACTTCTGCGTGAGAACCGTCGTGATCGCTGCCGTCAGCGTGGTCTTGCCGTGGTCAACGTGACCGATCGTACCCACGTTCACGTGCGGCTTGGTCCGCTCGAATTTACCTTT
>NZ_JALQDH010000036.1:0-620 GCF_023631365.1 Caballeronia sp. INML2
AGCGTGGTCTTGCCGTGGTCAACGTGACCGATCGTACCCACGTTCACGTGCGGCTTGGTCCGCTCGAATTTACCTTTGGCCATTTTCGACTCCTAACAGGATTTTCGCACCTTGCGCCGCGCGCAACTTACTAGACTGATACAGCTGGTGCCCATGGGCAGGATCGAACTGCCGACCTCTCCCTTACCAAGGGAGTGCTCTACCACTGAGCCACATGGGCACTACAAAACCGACACTGGAGCGGGTGAAGGGAATCGAACCCTCGTCATAAGCTTGGAAGGCTTCTGCTCTACCATTGAGCTACACCCGCGAGGGTTTGGATTCCCTTACCGCTTGAATTCTGGTGGAGGAGGTTGGATTCGAACCAACGTAGGCGTAAGCCAACAGATTTACAGTCTGCCCCCTTTAGCCACTCGGGCACCCCTCCGCAGAGAACTATCGATTATGGGGTAACAACACGCCGTTGTCAAGCGTTTCTTACGCCCGAGACGATCGAAGCTCTCACCTATAGGTGAGACGGAAACGCAAAAACCCCACCTTTGCGGGGTGGGGTTTTTGTTTATCGCATGAGGAGCCTGACGATTACCTACTTTCACACGGGTATCCGCACTATCATCGGC
>NZ_JALQDH010000037.1:0-6235 GCF_023631365.1 Caballeronia sp. INML2
GAAAAACCTTCCTCTGATACTTCGTGTGAGACTCTTGATACTTTCGCTATATCCAGCTCCGAAGAACCAGACCGCACTCAACATCAAGCGCCCACACTTATCGGCTGTTAGTTTTTAAAGAGCACATCGCAAGACCCCTACCTCACCTTCCGTCTTGCGTCGCTGCATCAGCAGCAGAGAAACGAGATTATGAAGAATCTTTTTCTCCGTGTCAACACTATTTTTTGGCTTTCGCTTCAAAATCTGCCGACTTCGGAGGCCGCGTGTTTCGCTCGGCGGCCCATCGTCTTGCGACGAGGGGCTGAATATTAGGTCAAGCAGGCTCGAATAACAAGGCGATCAACCAATTTTTTTGCGCCTGCTTCAATGCATCGCCTTCGCCGCGCCCGTGAGGAATTCCATCGGCACTGCGGCGGCCATTGCCGCGTAGCCCGCATCGCTTGGGTGGATGTGATCGCCGCTGTCGTACCGGCGCTGGAGCACGCTCGGGCGCGCGGGATCGCGCAGCGCCTGATCGAAGTCGATCACGCCGTCGAACGCCCTGCTCGATCGAATCGATTCGTTGACCGCGGTACGGATCGCTTCCCGCTCGGGCGGCAGCGAGGCCGGCGTCAGCGTCGCGCCGTAGATCTTGATGCCGCGCTGGTGCGCCTGCGCGATCAGCCGTTGATACCCGCGCACGAGCGCATCGGCGTTGACTTCGGTGTGCGGCGCGTCGCAATCGAGGCCGGCGTGCGCGGGCATCGCCATGAAATTGATGTCGTTGATGCCGATCAGCACGATGACCGCGCGCACGCCCGGCTGGCGCAGCGCGTCGCGCTCGAAGCGGCTCACCACCGCCTCGCCGTAGCATGGCGAGTTGCTCAACAGACGGTTGCCGCTGATTCCCGCGTTCACGACGACCGTCCGCCCGCCGCCCTCACGCGCCGCCTGTTTCGCGAGTGCATCGGGCCACCGCCGATTGGCATTGACCGACGAGCGCATGCCATCGGTGATCGAATCGCCGATCGCGACGATCGCCTGCGCGGATGGGCTTTCCACCGCCACGTTGGTCAGCCACGCGAACTGGGTAAAGCGCGTGCGAAAGGCGCCCGCCGATGCATCCTCGGTACGATCGCCCGGCGTCGAGATGTAATTCACCTGACTCGCCACACGATGCCACGCAACGAGCTTTTGATCCTTCCCCATGAACATGCTGACGGCTACGGGCTGGAAGGCGTCGACATCGAAATTAATCGTATCGCTCGTAACCTGGGCACCCGGCGCGACGGTTACGCTCTTGTGTCCGCCGAACAGCACGGGGCGAGCGCTTCCAGCGCGGATCGCGGCACTGTTGCCCGCGGCGGCCCGTGCAACGGTCATCGATTCGACGACGAGCGGTTCGGTGCCATACAGGTTGCTGATTCGCAGGCGCATCCGTTTTCCATCCAGTTGCGGATAAATCAGCTGGCGGACAGTACGACCCGCGACATCCGGCGCGCGATAGAGCGGCGGCAGGTTCGCGAGTTGCGGAATCGACTGCAGCGCGGTGCCCCACGCGCTGACCCAATGTTCGTTGGCAGGCGCGTCGGCGGTGTCGGCAGCGAATGCGTGCGGGACGAAATTGAATTGCGCGGCAAGCGCGGCCGCGCAGATCGCGGCGAGAACTCGGAGCTTCATTCGGCGATGGCGTGCGGAAAAGGCTCGATTGTGCCTGAAGTGTCACAAAGCTCGCGCCGCAGATTGCTTCCAACATGAACAAGCTGCGGCGACGCGCTCCAATTGGCCTCACAATGCAGCCAGTCCATTTTTCGCCAGCGCGACGACATCCGCATCAGGCATCTATATATAGATATGCAATCGAAAACCTCAGCACCGCAACACCTCACCTGGGATGAAGACGGCGAAAGCCGCTCGGCCCGCTGGAGATCGGAGAGCGGTAATCCGCCAGCGAAGCGCGTCGTGATCGGACATGACCAGATGACGGCCGATCACGCGTACCGGCTCGCCTGCGAAGGCACGGCAATTCTCTGGCGCGGCGACTTCCAGAATGCGCGGCAGTTGCTCCAGGCGATGGCACGCCGTATCGACAACAAGCCGCGCAAGGCGAAGAAACCGGCGGCGGAGATTTCACCGATCGATGCCTTCAACCTCCACCGCCTCGCGCAATCGCAGCGCGCGCGCACCCTTGCGATGCTGGTGCTCCCGCTCGACGAGCACTACGCCATCCCGTTGCGCCGCGCGCCCGACGTGCGCCAGGCGTGCGAGGAGGCATATGGACCGCCGTCGGATGAGCCGTCGGTCGTGTCCTTGCGTGAAGTGCTGGGGCTGATCGGCGCGCATGAGTGGCGCAAGAAAGGCGTCGAGATCGGCGCGGCCGGTGGGAGGATCCATCCCTATTACGGCGTGTTCTCGCCGGTTCGGGGCGAATACATCGATCTCGTCGCGAATCAGCCGCTTCCATCGAAAGAACTTGCGTTCGATATCGGCACCGGGACAGGCGTGCTCTCGGCGGTGCTGGCGCGGCGCGGCGTCGGGCGAATCGTCGCGACCGATGTCGATGCCCGCGCGCTCGCCTGCGCGCGCGAGAACATTGGACGGCTCGGGCTCGATCGTCAGGTCGAGATCGTCGAGGCCGACATGTTTCCCGAGGGCCGCGCGCCGCTGATCGTCTGCAATCCGCCCTGGCTGCCCGCGCGGCCGAGCGCGACGATCGAGCACGCCATCTACGATCCAGACAGCCGCATGCTGCGCGCGTTTCTCGACGGCCTCGCCGCGCATCTGACGCCGGGCGGCGAAGGCTGGCTCATTCTGTCGGACTTTGCCGAGCATCTCGGACTGCGTACCCGCGCCCAGTTGCAGGAATGGATCGACAAGGCCGGCCTGAAGGTCGATGGGCGCATCGACATCAAGCCGCATCATCCGCGTGCGAGCGACAAGGCCGATCCGCTGCACGCCGCACGCTCGGCGGAAGTGACGTCGCTGTGGCGGCTCGTCGCCGCATGAGTCGCTACGCCCGCTCGGCGAGCCACGCGAGCGCGCCTTCCCCCGCGACGAGTCCGCTCGCGAAACAAGCGGTCAACAGATAGCCGCCGGTCGGCGCTTCCCAGTCGAGCATTTCGCCCGCGCAGAACACGCCGGGCAGCGCGCTGATCATCGAGCGCGAGTTAAGCGCCTCGAATTCGACGCCGCCTGCGCTGCTGATGACTTCTTCGATGGGACGTGGCCGCAGCACGCGCAGCGGCAGCGCCTTGATTCGCACGGCGAGCGTGTCGAGATCCGCGAATTCGCCTTTGCTCACGCATTCGCGCAGCAAACCCGCTTTCACGCCCGTCAGATGCAGGCGGCTTTGGAGGTGACTCGAAATCGATCGCGCGCCGCGCGGATGCAGCACCTCGTCGCGCACGCGCCCGGCGGAAAGTTGCGGCGCGAGGTCCAGCAGGATCGTCGTGCCATCGCCGCCGCTTTGGGCGATCCGATCGCGGATCGGCGCCGACAATGCATAGATCAAACTGCCTTCGATGCCCTGATCGGTGATCAGACATTCACCGGCGCGCCAGTCGGGCGTGCCGTCCGGACGCGGCAGGCCGATCGCCACGGACTTGAGCGGCTCGCCAGCGAATCGGCTGCTGAAATGCTCGCTCCAGGCGACGTCGAAACCGCAATTCGACGGCACGAAAGGCCGCACCGGCACGCCGCGCGCCGCGAGCACCGGGAGCGCGCGGCCGTCCGAGCCGAGCTGCGGCCAGCTTGCGCCGCCGAGCGCGAGCACGAGCGCCTGGTGCCGGACGCGCTTTTCGCCGGTTGGCGTCGCGAAACGCGATAGCGACGTGCCTTCATCGGCAAAGCCGAGCCAGCGATGCCGCATGTGAAACGTCACGCCGGTCGCGCGCAGCCGATGCAGCCACGCACGCAGCATCGGCGCGGCTTTCATGTCGGTGGGAAACACGCGGCCCGAACTGCCGACGAACGTCTCGACGCCCAGCTCATGCACCCAGTTTCGCAGCGCGCCTGCATCGAAACGCGCCAGCAGCGGCGCGATGTGCGGGCTTCGCGCGCCGTAGCGTGCGAGAAACGCGTCGGCAGGCTCGGAATGCGTCAGATTCATGCCGCCCTTGCCTGCCATCAGGAATTTCCGCCCGACGGACGGCATCGCGTCGAACACATCGACACGCGCGCCGCCCGCCGCGAGCGCCTCCGCGGCCATGAGCCCGGCCGGCCCTCCGCCGATCACCGCGACACTCACCGATTCGATGTTTTCAACTGACGACATGCCTGATTGGTAATGACATAACGGAGCGACATTGTCGCATCGCACGTCGCCGGACCGGCTTTGCGCCGACCGCCACGCCGGTGAAAAGCATCGCAGACCCGTCGTAAGTCATTAAATAACAAAAAAGAATTTGGCCGGCCGCAGTTCGGCCAGTACGATCCGTCGATTCGTTGCATCGACAACTTTTTACGAAATCGCCTGATCATGTCCGTTTCCCTCGCGCCCGAACGCGCTGCCGCCGGTGCCGTCACCGACGATCCGCGCCCCGTCATCAAAAGCGCCGCCGATGTCTCCCGTCTCGTCAACAGCGGCGCGGCGATCGGCAGTGATGCGCGCGTCGTCGTCGCCATTGCGCTCGGCGGGATTTTCCTCGATGCCTACGATCTCGGCGCGCTCGCGTTCGGGATGAAGGACATCGCCCGCGAGTTCTCGCTGACGCCGACCGGCTCTGGTTTCGTCGCCGCCGCGATCACGTTCGGCGCGATCATCGGCGCGTTCCTCGGTGGCTATCTCACCGACAAGGTCGGGCGCTATCGCGTCTTCATGGCCGACATGTTTTTCTTCGTCGTCGCTGCGATCGCCTGCGCGCTCGCGCCCAACGCCTGGGTGCTCGGCGGGGCGCGCTTCGTGATGGGGTTGGGCGTCGGGATCGATCTGCCCGTCGCGATGGCGTTTCTCGCCGAGTTCTCGCGCCTGCAGGGCCGCGGCAACAAAGCGGCGCGCGTCGCGATGTGGTGTCCGGTCTGGTACGCGGCGATCAGCGTCTCGTATCTGCTGGTGCTCGGCTTGTACGCGGTCTTGCCTGAGCACAACGCGGGCTGGCTCTGGCGTCTGATTCTGGGATTCGGCGCGGTGCCGGCGATCGCGATCATCGCGATTCGCAGCCGTTATATGAGCGAATCGCCCGTCTGGGCCGCGAATCAGGGCGATCTCAAGAGCGCGGCCGCGATTCTGAAGCGTTCCTACGGCATCGATGCCCGCGTCGACGAAACGACTGTCGCGCCGATCAAGGCGCGTCGCACGACGTGGAGCAACTACGGCGCGCTGCTGCGCGGCGTCTATCTGCGCCGGACGGTGCTGGCGACCGTCATCGCAATTGCATCGTCGTTTGCCTATAACGCCGTCGCGTTCGGATTGCCGGTCATCATCTCGAGCTTCCTCGCGCAATCGATGCTCACCACGATTCTCGCGTCACTCGCGCTGAATCTGTGTTTCGCGTTCGCAGGCGGGCTGTTCTCCGTGCGCACCGTGCCGAAATACGGCGCGTGGAAGCTGTCGGTCGTCGGCTACGCGTTTCAGCTCGGGGCGCTCGTCGGGCTTGCGATCGTCGGCAAACCGTCGACGGGCGCCGAGGTCGTGATTGCCATCGCGTTTCTCGCCGCGTTCCTGCTCGGCCAAGGCGTCGGGCCGGGTTCGCACAGCATGACGTTTGCGTCGCTGAGCTATCCGACTTCGCTGCGCGGCGTCGGTGTCGGCTTCAATCAGACGCTGATGCGCGCCAGCTCGACGGTCTCGCTGTTCCTGTTCCCGGTTTTGTCGGCAGCGCTCGGCACGAAGGTCTTCTGGATCATCGCCGCCGCGCCGCTCGCGGGACTCGTCGCGCTGCTCGCGGTGCGCTGGGAGCCGTCGGGCTATGACGTCGACGCGGAAGACTTCGCCGCGCAACAGACGCGATAAGCGTCCACTTCTCCTCCGATTCCCCTTTGCAAAAGCGGCGGCGACGCATCGCCGCCGCTTTTCGTTTCTTTCGCCGTCCGGCACCCCCTCGGCTGCACTAGATTAATAGCGCGTGGATTCTCGCGCCCCATCCGTGCGGAATTACCCGAGTACGCTTCAAATACCCATTTACCGACCGTCCGGTCGGTTTATAATCGCTGGACAGCGACTAATCAGGAACGAGTGCCGCCATGTACACCCAATCCCTCGACCTCCCGAGTCCCACGCACACAAGCGAAGCGGCCCCTGGCGCCGCCGCACCCGAAC